>JAITTM010000108.1 GCA_031286975.1 Coriobacteriales bacterium | reverse complement strand
AAGGGGTAGGCATCGCGCATATCCTGCTTGGTGGTAAACGGAAGCCTGCGCAGGTCATCAAGTGAGGTGATGTCCGCAGGTGTGATGCCCTGCTCGTCAAAGATCCTCTTATAAAAGGGGATATTCGCGTAGCAGTTCTCGGCGGTCTTCTTGAGGCGCTCAAGTTGCAGTGCCTCAAGGTCAGGCTGTGCGATTTTCTCCAAATCTGGCTGGTAGTACTTCTCGGGTCCCTGATACACTTTTGAAGCTCCTGGCACGTCTCTCCCCTTTCACTTATTGCGTCTCACTTATTGCGTCGCCTCCGGCGTTGCGGTCGGTGTAGTCCCCGGTGGCGGAGCGAGAGGCACCTCCGGCTTCTTGGTTCCCACCTCTACGACCTCCGTCTCGGATTCATAGGTCGATTTGAAGGTTGCGTCGCGTATGAGTTCACCGTTCTTACCATAAACAAAGCGTCGGATGGTTATGCTGGCACCGTCACGTCCTGGCGTCCGCACCTTGCGCTCGCCTTCAAGCATATCGGGATTCTTAATCTCCTTGGTCTTGAATTCATCGCCCGCTATCCAGTCGCTCAGCTCGTACTCCACGGTATACCCGGGATCGGTGCCCCAGAGGGTTGCCGTTACGGTGGTGTCGGTGTAGGTAACGGTTACCAATACCCAGTCGGACGAGTCGTTCTTGAACTTGAGGTCGAGGTCAGGCCAGGAGACCGCGGCATCGCGCGCATCCGGGTAGGCCGGTACATAGAGCGCGTGGTTAAAGCGCTCCTCGATGGGAAATCCAGAATCGAAGATCGCGTTATAGATAGTGGTCGCCACCTGGCAGATGCCGCCGCCAATCTCATCGACAAAGGCACCCTCGATAACCGATTTTGCCTCCTGGAAGCCCTTCTCGGTGGTACGTTCGCCCGATATGCCATTAAAAGACCAGATTCCGCCCGGTTCAACCAAGGAATTGTTGAGAAGGTCGGAGATAAGATGGACATTGGTGATCTTTGCGGTGGACGCGCTGGCATAGTCGGTTGTGAAGGTCGCTATCTTCTGATTGATGTGCAGCGCCTCGGCCTGCTCGGTGGTGAGGTCGGGCTGCAAAGTGGTGACAGTAAGGGTGATCTTGCGCACGGCATCAGCCCGCTCAAAGAGGATGCGATTGAGGTCGGCGGCAACGGTGTTGAAGTCGATGCCGGTTCCGTCAACACTGGGGATGATGGTCACGGCATCATCGACGACCTCGAACTTCGCCTTGATGGGCTGGACGCCCGGATTGATATCTCCAATGACCGCATTTATGCCGCCGCGAATCTTCTCGGGGTCTATGCGAGCGACAAGCCGTACCGTTGCCGCTGCTTCTCCCTCCCCCTCATCCGCCGTGATCCCTTCGATGCTCGTGCTTATCCACGAGCCAAGTGTTGCAGTTGAGAGACTCCATGATTCGTTCTCATAGACCAGGGCGATCGACTGCGCGATGGCCTCCTGCACCTGTGCTGCGACCTCCTGCGCCATCTCATCGGTTATCTGCACGTACTCATCCCGCATGGGGATGATGACGGAACGCTGCTCGCCCAGAAATGCCGCAGTGAGTCGCGCGGTGAAGCTCGAGTGATCGACAGCATAGCCCTCCAAGCTGGAGAGAACCACGAAGGTCTCGCCGTCGAACTCGATATCGGCATTCTTGACTGGACGCCCCAGCGACTCGGTGAGCAGCGATTCCAGAGCCTTGAGCTGCGAATCATCATAGGTCAACTCGCCCTCAAGCTGCACGCCGAGCAAGGTCGCCATAAAGCGGCCGCCAAAGAAATCCGCTCCGCGTCCCACCTCATAGGCGCGCTGTGCCAGGGTGGCACCGTCAACATAGGCACCCACAGAGTTGAAGGTCACACGCCAGGAGTGATTGGCGGCGGCGAGTTGCGCATCGGGGTCGCTGTCACTCACACCGCCGCTGATGGAAGGGGTCTCGTCCGTGATGCCCCACTGCGCGCTTTGCTCGTCACCAAAAAGCCCAACAGGTGCCGCCGCTGCGCGTTGGGACAATTCCTCCTCAAGCCGCTCAGCAGCCTGGTCTGGGGAGAGACCACCCACGTCCACACCAGCAACCGACACGCCGGAGTGCACCTTGCCAAAATTGGCGATCGTGTCATAGATGCCAAGTCCGCCCAGCAGAAGCAGAAGGGCGAGGGCGATAAGACCCACCCTGAGTTTGAGGGGGGTATTGAAAAATGCGAGAAAGGAACCAAGAGTGCTGCCGGCTACAACGCGTTTTGAACGTTTTTTGCCCGAGCGCCTGTCGGCCGCCTCATTGATCTTGCGCAGAGCCTTGCGCCCATCAGAGCTGCTCCGTTTGTTCTGGGGGGATTCGATCTGTGGCAATGCGGCGGCTTTGACCGGACGCTTCCGGGCGTCATAATGACGCGGCACAGTTTTCCAGTTTCTGGTCGCATCTTCCCTGCTCCCCTTGGCTGTGTCTGTTGTCGGCCGACGCGTAGCGCCTGAAGAGGATGAACGGCGGGATGGGCGGGCGGTGTTTTGGGATGAGCCGTGCGACCGGCTGGAACCATAGGAGCCCGCACTGCTCCGCGTGCTCCGATTGCGATTGCCAAGACTGCGCCCGTCTTTGCTCTGCCCTGTGTTGTTGCGCCAAGCGTCCGGCATCAGTGCTCACCGCCCTCGTCGATGGGCTGCGCCTCGAGTGGCAGTGAGTCAGCGGCATCAGATCGTATGCCTTTGCAAAAGTAGATGACCGCGGTAACAAGAGAGCTGAGAACACCCAAGTAGAGAAGCCAGATTCCCAGCGGCATGCTTTGCGCACCCCAGCCGGGGAGAAACGAAAGCTCAAAGAGCCCCGCGCCGGGCAGGATGGGCCAGTTGAGTATAAGTGAGGCAAAGCCTGCCATCAGCAAAGCCGTGGCGAGCTTGCCTAAGAAGATGACCTTGAGCGCCCGCTGGAATCGCGCCCGCATGGAGAGGGTGAGGCAGAACAGCACCGCATCGCGCGCGATAAGCACAACGAGTATCCACAGCGGCAGCCTGCCCACCACAAACAGGGCGATGACACCCGCAACGATGAGGATGCGGTCGACAAAGGGGTCGAATTGCTGCCCGAATCTCGAGACGGTGTTAGTCGCACGAGCGACCTTGCCATCGACCCAATCGGTCGATGCGGCAATGAAGAACACGATAAAGCCCAACACATCATTGCCATAGACCACGAACAGCGCATAGAACACCGGTACCAGCAACAGGCGGATAAGGGAGAGCAGATTGGGTATGGTCAATATCTTGTCAGTAACCTCAGCGCTCACGGAGTCCCCAAAACGACGTTTATAGTGGGTTTTCAGTCGGATACCAGTATAACGTTATTCGCGGACGTTGGCAGCAGCGGCATCCTTGGCGGCTTTAGCAGCTTTGGCGGCGGCGATCTTCTCCGCTTTTGCCTTGTCAGCAGCCTCTTTTGCGGCCTTTTCTTCTGGCGTGAGTTCCGGCTTCTTCTCGGTAAGCGTGCTCATGGTGGCGCTGGCTGGTGTGTAGTGGGGATCCATGGTCAGGCAGTCCTTGGGGCAGGCA
>JAITTM010000101.1 GCA_031286975.1 Coriobacteriales bacterium | reverse complement strand
CGAGGCCAAGGAGGGGCGCTTGAGCAGGGAGGATATCGATGCCTTGGATGCCACGGCCTTCTCGGCATATCTGGACACAGCAGGCATACCCGACCCCGACTTGCTCATCCGCACGAGTGGCGAATACCGCCTTTCAAACTTTCTTTTGTTCCAGATTGCCTACAGCGAACTTTACATCACGCCCACACTTTGGCCGGATTTTGACAAATACGAGCTGTTAAGGGCTATCCTTGCCTATCAGAAACGTGAACGCAGGTTTGGCGGGGTCTGATTTTGGAAGAGAGTAGCGACATACAGCACAGGCAGAAGAGCTCAGGACTCATGACGCGCGTGGCCACCGCCGCGGCGTTCTCGATCAGTGTGATTGCGATGGTGCTTATCAGCGACATCACCACGATGCTGGTGGTGGCGGCACTCAGCGGCCTGTGTGCCTTTGAGTTCTATGCCATGTTGCGCGCGGACGCAAAGCTTCCCAATGAGTTGATCGGCACCATAGCGGCGACACTGTATCCGGTGTCGTATGCGCTGTGGCGCTTTAACGGCGTGCTCTCACTGACCTCGCTCTTTGCCACAGCGCTGCTGGTCTGGTATGTGTTCTGGCCGCATGCGCGCATCACCGATGTTGCCATCACGGTCTTTGGGGCACTGTATACCGGGCTGATGCTGGGGGCGCTCGTGGTCATGCGCGAGGCGCTGCCGGGGTTCTGGGGTGGGCTCGTGGTGGTGATCATCCTGCTGAGCGTCTGGGGAAACGACACCTTCGCGTTCTTCTTTGGGTCGAAGCTCGGCAAGCATAAGATGGCGCCGCGCATCTCGCCCAATAAATCCTGGGAGGGCTTTATCGCGGGCTTGGTGGCCTCGGTGGGCATCTGGTGTGCGATACCGCTGGTGCCTGGCATCTCGCTTGCGTGGGGCTGGGCGGTTGTGGGCGGTGTCGCCTGCGGCTGCTTTGGCATCCTGGGCGATCTGGTGGAGTCGCGCATCAAGCGCAGCACGGGACACAAAGACTCCGGCAACCTGCTGCCGGGGCACGGCGGTTTTTTGGATCGCTGCGATTCGCTGATATTGGTGGCGGGCACGGCAACGCTGGTGCTGCGCTTTGCGGGTGCCTTATGAGCAAAATAGGGCAGGGCACGGCAGGGGCTTCTCAGCCCCGTGCGTCAAAGCAGCCGTGCTCGCCGCGGGTTCTGCGCGTGGCCCTTTTGGGTTCGACGGGATCCATCGGCTTGCAGGCGCTTGATGTGGTGCGCAACAACGCTGACGTGGTGCAGGTTGTTGCGCTGGCGGCACACAGCAACGCGCAGGCGCTCGTTGCCCAAGCGCATGAGTTTGCTGTGGCGCATCTGGTCTTGGGAGACGAGCAGCAGCGGAGCAACCCGGCCTTCTTGCAACTTCCTGCGGGAAGTTCGGTTGACTTTGGCACGCAGGCGCTCGCTGCCCTCTGTGAACTACCTGATGTCGATATGGTGCTCAACGCGGTGGTGGGCGCGGCGGGCCTGCGCGCGAGTCATGCCACGCTCAAGGCGGGGCGCAGACTGGCACTTGCCAACAAGGAGTCGCTGGTGGTGGGCGGGGAGCTGCTCATGCCGCTTGCCAGCACAGAGACCCTGCTGCCCGTTGACTCCGAGCATTCCGCCCTCTATCAGTGTTTGCTGGGGGAGAAAAGCAGTGAGGTGAGTCGCATCTGGATCACGGCCTCCGGTGGACCTTTCAGGGGCTTCAGTCGCGCGCAGTTGGCGCGAGTGACGCGCGAGCAGACCCTGGCGCATCCCACCTGGAGGATGGGTCCCAAGATAACCGTGGACAGCGCGACACTCATGAACAAGGGGCTCGAGGTCATTGAGGCGCATCACCTGTTTGCGTGCCCCTATGATACGATACGACCGGTCATACATCCGCAGAGCTGCATCCACTCGATGGTCGAGTTCGTCGACGGGAGCGTCAAGGCACACCTGGGCGTGACCGACATGCGTATACCCATCCAGTTCGCGTTGAGTTACCCCCATCGTTGGGCTGCGCCACTCGCGCCACTCGACTTCAGTGCCCTGGGCGCGTTGACCTTTGAGCCGCCCGATGGCGCGACCTTTGGCTGCCTGCGCCTGGCACTTGAGGCGGGGGCGCAAGGCGGTACCCTTCCTGCGGTGCTCAATGCCGCAAACGAGGTGGCCGTGGCGGCGTTTTTGCATGATGCCTGCGGTTTTCTCGACATCGAACGCACGGTTGAGGCGGTGTTGGCCTGCCACAACAGACAGCCGGTAGAAAGCCTGGAGCAGTTGGAGCAAACCGATGCGTGGGCACGCACTGCCGCACGCGAGTCACTGAAAGCGAGCGCCTTATGAGCGAATTCTTGAACGTTCTTCTCATAGTCTTTTGGGGTATCATCATGTTCTCCATCATCGTGTTCATCCATGAGGGTGGGCATTTTTTGGCCGCACGTGCTTTTGGTGTGCGGGTCAAGGAGTTCATGCTGGGGCTGCCGGGGCCTTCTATCGGCTTCACCTGGAGAGGCACCCGCTATGGCGTAACAGCGATCTTGTTGGGTGGCTACGCCAATATCGCCGGCATGGAGGGCGGCAAGGAGAACCCCCATCTGTCCCAGGCGGCAGCCTACATCGCCGAGCGCGGCAGGGTGAGTTTGGAGGAGGTCCAGGCGGCGGAAGAGACGCTGGGCTTTGACCTTGAGAGCGCACTGGACGTTCTGGATGCTTGGGATACCGTCAAGCGCAGCAAGTGCAAAGGCGGACACTACCTCTATGAGCTCCAGGCACGCGACGGGCGTGCGCTTGGCGAGCCGCTGGCTCTTGCCGACCCCTCTGCCTTCATCGACGAGGAACGCTCGCATACCTATCGCAGCCTGGGGTGGTTCAAACGCGTGCTCATTTTGGTGGCGGGTGCCGCCTTTAACATGCTGTTCGCCGTTGCCGTCTTCACCATCGCGCTTATGGCTATGGGCTCGCAGCAGGCGACCACGACCTTTGCAAGCGTCGCCGAGGATTCTCCGGCGGCAGTGGCGGGCATGGTTGCGGGTGACACGGTTGTCTCCCTGGCAGGAGCGCCGGTTGCTACTTGGGAGGACTTCATGGCGGGCATGAGCGCCTACGCCCCCGGCGATATGGTCGAGGTGGGTTTCACCCACGAGGGCGTGCAAAAGCAGGCGACGGTGGTGCTGGCGGATAATGAGGGCAAGGCCCTGCTGGGCGTCAAGTCCCAGGTTGAGATTGTGCCGGTCTCGTTTATCGACGCGGCGAGCACGGCGGTGAGCTTCATCGGTGTAGTGGCGGTCGCCATCGTGGGCTTGTTCAATCCTGCTACCTTTGGCGATGTGGTGAGTCAGTCCTCGTCTGTCGTGGGCATCTCGGTCGAGGCAAAGGCTGCGGCTGATGCCGGATTCTTGAACTTCATCGTGCTGGCAGCAGCACTCTCCATCTCCATCGGCTTGATGAACCTGCTGCCCATTCCGCCTTTGGACGGGGGCAAGATCCTTGTGGAGACAATCGAGCGTATCTCCCGTCGCCGGATTCCCGTCAAGGCGATCAACGCGATATCCTTTGCCGCCATGGGGCTATTGCTGCTGCTGTTTTTTGTGGTGACGGGCCAGGACATCAACCGCTATATCCTGGGCGGCTGAGATGCCACAACCGCGCGACCGCAGCAACCAGGTTCTCGTCGGCTCTGTGCCCATCGGCGGGGGAGCGCCCGTTGCCGTGCAGTCGATGCTCTGCGTGCCCACCACCAACACGGTCGCCTGCCTGGAGCAGATCGAGGCGCTGGCCGCGCTCGGCTGCGAGATCATCCGCGTGGCGGTTCCCTCCACAGAAGCCCTGCCCTCCTTTGGCCAGATATGCAAAGGCTCGGCCTTGCCCGTTGTGGCTGACATCCACTTCGACCATCAGCTTGCGCTTGGTGCCGTTGCTCAGGGAGCCGCCAAGCTGCGCATCAATCCCGGTAACATCGGCTCCTGGGATAAGGTCGATGCCGTCATCGACGCGGCGGGGGCGGCGGGTATCCCCATCCGCATCGGCGTGAACGCTGGCTCGCTGGCCCCCGAGTACGCCGAGCGCGCGGATATGAGCATCACCGATAAGCTTGTAGCCAGCGCGACTGCCTTTGTGCGGCACTTTGAGCAGCGCGGCTTTGCGCAGCTGGTGCTGAGCGCCAAGGCACACGACGTAGCAACAACGCTTGCCACCTATCGGCGCTTGGCGCAGGAGTTGCCGCAGATCCCCCTCCATCTGGGCGTGACCGAGGCAGGCACCCTCACCCAGGGCACCGTCAAATCGTCGGTTGCCCTGGGTGTGCTGCTGCTTGAGGGCATCGGCGACACCCTGCGCGTCTCGCTGACCGCCGGTGTTCAGCATGAGGTGCAGGTCGCCTGGGAGTTGCTGGCGGCCACGGGTCTGCGCAGGCGCGGGCCCGAGTTGGTGAGTTGCCCTACCTGTGGGCGCTGCCAGGTCGACCTGATCGCGCTTGCCAACGAGGTCCAGGCGCGCCTGCAACAGGTCAGCAAGCCTCTGAGCGTCGCGGTCATGGGTTGCGTGGTCAATGGCCCCGGCGAGGCCGCAAGCGCTGATGTGGGCGTGGCGTGTGGAGCCCAGAAAGGCGCGATCTTCTCCCAAGGCAAGGTTCTTTACACCGTGCCCGAAGCCCAGATAGTCGACGCCCTCTTTGCCGAGATAGAACAGCTATAATGAGCCTTCAGGCACCCGGCCTTAAAGACATGAAGCATACGTTTGGAAGGAACCCCCGTGTTGACAAGCAACCCCCTCAGACTGAGTAAACTTTACGCGCCTACGCTCAAGGAGGATCCCGTCGATGCCGAGATCGCCTCGCATCGGCTGCTCATCCGCGCCGCCATGATACGCAAGGTAGCCGCGGGCGTCTATTCGTTTTTGCCTCTGGGGCTTGCTGTTTTGCACAAAGTGGAGCAGATCGTGCGCGAGGAGATGAACGCGATTGGTTCGCAGGAGATGCTCATGTCCATCATCCAACCGGCTGAGCTCTGGCACGAGTCGGGACGTTGGGACGTCTATGGCCCCGAGCTCATGCGCCTGGAGGATCGGCACGGCCACGGTTTTGCCCTGAGTCCTACGCAGGAGGAGCTTATCACCTCACTGGTACGCAATGAGCTGCGCAGCTACAAGGAGCTGCCCGTATCGCTTTATCACACCCAGTGGAAATATCGCGACGAGATACGTCCGCGCTTTGGTCTACTGCGCGGGCGTGAGTTCTTGATGAAGGACGCCTATAGCTTTCACAGCACGCAGCAGAGCCTGCAGGAGCACTATGACCAGATGGCAACTGCCTATGGGCGCATCTGCGACCGCCTGGGTTTGGAGTATCGCCCCGTCGAGGCCGACTCCGGCCAGATTGGCGGCAAGGTCACCACGGAGTTCATGGCGCTGGCGGATGCCGGCGAGGCGGAGCTCGTCTACTGCGACTGCGGTTTTGCTGCCAACACTGAGGTAGCCGAGGCAAGGCTCCAGCCCCTGCAGCATACGGTGGATGGCCTGCAGAAGCTGCACACCCCTGGTGTGGCGACCATCGCCGATCTGGCTGACTTCCTCGGGATACCCCAGGCCGCAACCGTCAAGGCGTTAAGCGGCACCGACGGCCAAGGGCGCCACACCGTGCTCTTCATCCCTGGCGACCACGAGTTGGGCACCATCAAGGCAAATAACGCCTTGGGTGGCTTTACCCTGCTGGGCGAGGAGGAGTTGCTTGCGTCCGGCTTGGTCAAGGGCTTCATGGGTCCCATCGGCTTGCCGCAAAACGTGCGCGTCGTGGCAGACAAGGCGCTCAAAGGCATTCCGCAGTGGGTGGTGGGCGCAAACGAGCTTGACTACCACTTTGTGGGAGCAGCCTTGGATAAGGACTTCAGCATCGAGACCTGGGCCGACCTGAGTGCCGCTGTTCCCGGCGACCTCTGTCCCGCATGTGGCCTGCCCCTCAAGGGCGCGCGCGGCATCGAGGTGGGGCAGGTCTTCCAACTGGGCACCAAGTACTCCGTCTCGATGGGCGCCAACTACATGGACGAGGACGGCAGCGAGAAACCCTTCCTCATGGGCTGCTACGGCTGGGGCGTCACCCGCTCGCTGGCCGCCGTGGTCGAGCAGCATAATGACGAGCACGGCATTGCCTGGCCCCTCAGTGTCGCTCCTGCCGAGGTCGCGGTCATCCCGCTCACGGTGGGGGACAGTGAGGTCGAGCCCGCGGCGATGCGCATCGCCGCCGCGCGGGCAGAGGCGGGTATCGAAGTGGTTCTCGATGATCGTAACGAGCGTGCAGGCGTCAAGTTCAACGATGCCGATCTCATCGGTTGGCCTTATCAGGTGGTCATCGGTAAACGTGGCCTTGAGGCAGGCGAGGTCGAGTTCAAAAGTCGTGCCAGCGGAGAGAAGCAGGCAATCCCCCTCGACACCGCAATCGACCAGGTGCTACGCACGGTCAGGGAGCAGCGCACCCGGTATCGATAAGCGCGCGCCCGGCACAGAAAAGCTCACCGTCTAAGAATATCTAAAAAAGCGACTTGACTATGCAGTTACCCCATAGCCTACACTTGTAATCCTCTTGCACAGGGACACAGAGGCGGGTGCAAGCCAACGAATAGGGGCAAGTGGGTGAATTATGAGGTCAATACGCATAAGAATCTTTTTGTATGCATTTTCAATCGTAATTGGAATCGCTGTGTTCAGCGCCAGTATAGTTGTTCCCTTTACCGTGATAGAGACCAGTACGGCCGTCGAAAACGACCTCGTGCTGGTCAATGATGTGGCCGACAGGCTTGTCTCGCGTGATATTGAGTTGCTTAAGATGGAGGCACAGAGCATTGCCTGCCATCTTGGCGAGGTGAGTCTTGGTGGGGCTACACTCGATGATCTTGAGGCTTTCTTAACCCAACGATTATCCGATACAGATTATTTCATTGGTCTTGAAATCGTTGCGCGCGACAGGCGGATTGCGTCTGCTGGCCAGGAGGATCCTTCTCACGAATTCCTGGATAATAAATATGTGCAACGCGCTTTTGAGGGTGAACAAGTCATCTCGACAACAATTGACGATGGAACAGACGGGGTCGTGTTTCACGTCTGTGTGCCCATTGAGGCTTTTGGTGGGGATAAGATCCTGTTGGCAAGGGTTGCCGCCCAGCACTTCTCCGATGTATTAAATGAATTCACGGTTTGGCAGAGCGGATACTTCTTCATACTGGACGAAGAAGGAACCATCATTGCGAGTAAGGACGGCAACGAGGTCTTGACCAGAAAGAACTACCTTGAGCAGTATGTGCAAACCAAGGATGAGGATCTTCAGTCCATCGCTGACTTCACGCAGGACATGATTACTGGTGGCAAAGGCGTAGGAAAACTGAGCTTGGAAGGCGAAGAGTTGATCTGCGCATATCGTCCCATTACAGCATCGAAGGTAGGGTGGATCATCGGTGTCGATTCGCCTGTTGATGAAACACCAGTGATTACCGCCAGAAACGGTCTGCTCATATTAGCGGGTATCATCATAGTGGTTGGTTCGTTAATCGC
>JAITTM010000029.1 GCA_031286975.1 Coriobacteriales bacterium | reverse complement strand
CCCACAGCGGTTGACGGTGGCAAGCCCGCGTTTCTCACGCCGCCCGCCGTGCCCACCGCCGTGGCAAACGAACTCGATTGCGACGTGCTCGTGATAGGCGTTGGCCTGGCGGGTGTTGCCGCGGCACGCGAGGCAGCCGAGAACGGCGCGAAGGTCATCGCCGTCGAGAAGCAGGCCCAACTTGCCGGTGTCTCCATGGCGGGCGACTTTGGGGTCGTGGGCTCCAAGATACAGAAGGATCTTGGTATCGAGTGGGCCTCAAAAGCAGACATCGTCAACCAACTCCAAAAGGATATGACCTACCGTACCAATCCGGCAATGCTCAACTACTGGTACGACCATTCCGGCGAGGACTTCGACTGGTTTGTGGAGGGCGCTGATTTTGAGATCCTGCCCTCATCCGCGGCAAACAAGACCACCGACAACCCCTTCTACATCCGTCCCAAATGCTTTCCTCCCCTGCCGGGCTATGACTGGAAAACCGAGTATTACCCCTACTTCCACGGCAGCATCACCACCAATCCCAACCTGGATTGGGCGATGGCGAACTGCCTTGCGCAGGCTGAGAAAAGCGGGGTCGAAGTGCTGTTTGGCACCGTGGGCGAGCAGCTCATCAAGGGCGAGGACGGTGCCATTGCAGGAGCCTACGTGCATGATTTTGAGGGCAACTACACCAAGATCAACTGCAAGGCGGTCGTGCTTTCAACCGGCGACTGGGGCAATAACATGGCGATGCGCGACTACTATCTGCCCTGGGGCAAGGATTTTATCTGCATCTACACGCAGCTCGATGCCAATGGCGCTCCCTGCAACACTGGCGACGGGCAGCTCATGGGAATCTGGGCAGGAGGCGATATGGAGTACGGCCCCCATGGTCCCATGACCCACCACATGGGTGGTGCCCTCGGTGTGAACGCCTACCTGCAACTCAATCTTGAGGGCAAGCGTTTTATGAACGAGGATATCCCCGGGCAGAACATCGCCGACCAGCTCAACCGCCAGCCGGGACATGCCTCCTGGCAGATCTTCGATGCCAACTGGCCTGAGACCCTCGCCTCTCAGCCCACCGGACACGGCTACTTCAACTACTTCATCAGTGAGGAGGAGATCCCCCAGTATGAAACCGTGCTTGCCGGCATGTTTTTGGGATACACCACGACGCAGATGGTCGAGGATGCCGTCACCTTCAAAGCCGAGACCCTCGAGGAGCTTGCTGGCCTGATGGAATTGCCGGTCGATGTGGTTGTTGCTGAGGTCGCCCGCTACAACGAGCTATGCGCCTCAGGTAAGGATGCGGACTTTGGCAAGGATCCTCGCCGCCTGTATCCCGTGCTTAAGGCACCCTTCTATGCCTGCAAGTTCGATGAGGCCGCGATGCTGGTGCTCATGGGCGGTCTCAACGTTGACCTCGACCTGCACGTGCTCGACGCGGATAACAAGCCTATCGGCGGCCTCTTTGCCGCAGGCAACAACCAGGGTGGTCGCTTTCTTGTGGAGTATCCCGTCACCGTTGCCGGTATCAGCCTGGGCAGCGCGCTTTGCTTTGGTCGTCTTGCCGGCAAGAACGCCGCAAAAGGGCTGTAGAAGCTGACCTGGTGCTCTGTTAGGGGGGCGCAGGCTGCCCCGCCGAAATGGCGCCTTGGCTATATCGCGGTTTTGCCGCAGTTGCCCTGTTATTGCAAAACCGGCCCTCCCTGATTGCGGAGGGCCGGTTTTGTGCGTGTTGTTGCCTGATGTTCTTATCGCCTCGAACAGATTATGGCGCTGCTCAACAAGCTTGACTTCTAGAGCACTGCGCACGGCTATCAGGGTGTTACAGGGTGCTGTCGGGGTGCTGTCGGGGTGCTGTCGGGGCGGCTGACGGCTGGCAAGGCCTGCGGATACTACATCGTGGCGATATTAGTGCCTACTTGACCGCCTGCCCTGTTGCCAGCTTGCCGGCTACGCGCCCGTGCGTCATAGCCATACCAACCGAGGTGCCGGCAATGGGTGTCGCATAACCCAGACCATAGCGCTCGCCCAGGCAGTTGCCCGCAGCCCACAGCCCGCCGATGGGCTTGTTGTCAGCGGTCACAACCTGCAGGTCATTATCGGTCACAACGCCCGTGAGCGAGACCAGACCAACCGACCCAGAGCGACCATTCTGCCAGGAAGCGCCATAAAAAGGCGGCGTTTCTACCGGTTGCAACAGATAGGAATCCTTATCGAAATCAGTGTCCTTGCCGCTCTTGCAGATCGCGTTGTAGCGCTCGATCTCTGCCAGCGCGGCCTGCTTGGCATCGTCTTTGTATCCCAAAAGCTCAAGAAGCTCATCGAGGGTCTCGGCACCGTAGACGATATGTCCCTGGCGCTCACCGATGGTGCAATCGCGGCAGAGGCCGCCGCTGGGGTCGCCCAGGGGCACATTCGCGATATCCTCCTGCAGCTCGGTAAACCACCAATCGCGCCCGCAGTTGGGCGCGCCGTGGTCAAGAGCCGCACGTTTCATCGTGTCAAACCAGTTGGCATCCGTCACGTTGGCCAGGATCCCTGCCGGTTGCCTCATGCTGAGCGACCATGCCAGCGGCACCGACGCCTCGTTCATAAAGCGCTTGCCCTCGGCGTTAAGCAGGATGTAGGGCGTTGTTCCCCATGGTGCATCGGGCATATAAAGGTTCATGATAGGTCGCGGTGTGGGTTCGATCATGCCGCCTGCCCAACAGGCCATCTTTTGCCCGTCACCCTTGCAGGTCGAAAAACCCATCACCTCACCGGGTGTCTTTCCGGCGCGCGCCGCCCACTCCGACACCTCGGAGTTCAGCGCCCAGGCCATTTGGGGGTTGCCGCCGATGTCGCCCGTGCAGAGAATGACGCCAACAGAGCTGTTGTAGCGCACGTAGCCCCCATCAGCTTTCTTGGCAAGGGCACCAATCACCTTGCCATCTGAGCTTTGGAGAAGAACGGTCGCCTCCTCATCAAAACGCCACACAGCACCAAGTTCCTGTGCCTTGAGCATCGAGAACTGCACAACCTCGCCAAGACGCGAGCGCTCGGAAGGCATGACCGCCTCAGGCGCCTCATGCAGCGGCTCACCCATGAACTGCGCCGTCGAGGACCAGGACTTGAAGCCGCCAGCCAATATGGGATACTCCACCGGGCCATCGAGGGAGATGCCAGGGACGTGAACGATAAGCTGGCTTGGATCGAGCGGGCTGATCTCAGGGTTCGAGAAGGGATTCAGCTTGATGCGCTCATCGGGCCACTGCACCAGCGAAACCAGGTGGTCGAACATCTCGCCGGAATTCGCGATGTAGCACTTGACGATCTCGGGGTTGCAGCGTCCGGCATTGCGCCTGTTGAATTCCGCGAGGATCTCGCCCTCGTTATAAGGACCAAAGCCGCGATCGATCATCCACTGCGAGTTGAAGTGCCCGATGTCGTTGCCCTTAAAGGAGTAGGTCTCAGCCGACATCAGCTCGACCACGTGCACCTTTGCGCCACCCTCGGCCGCAGCCAGCGCCGCCTGCACGCCAGCAAGGCCACCGCCCATAACGACGATGTCGGTTTCGATGGTCTCGACGATATCGGTTTCAGCAATCTCAGGAGCCTTGCCCAGCCAGTCTGAGGCGCATTGGTATCCATCGGGAATCTTCGCCGCCTCAGAAGCTGTTGCATCGTTCGAGTCAGATGCCAAGCTGGATGGCTGGCAAGCAGACAAAAGTCCTGCTGCGGCCAGCGCTCCGGTCGCCCCCATTCCCTTAAGAAACGTCCTGCGATTGAGATTTGCTTCTTTGCCGTTCTTCTTCATACTTCTCCCTTCCGTCTTTGATTGCCGCCTCAACCCTTAGCGCGAAGCGGCATTCTTCTAAAGTCGAGATTGTATCCTATTACGGCAAATGCCACATTCCTACACCTCTTGCATACACACTGCCACGGCACTGCTTGCAACTGTGTCAAAGTTGCAAGCAGACTTTTGCGACGGCACCGCAATAGTGGCGCAACAACGACCAAAGAAGCAGGTGGTGGGCTTTGCCAAAGCAACTACTCAAAATGCACGCTTGAATGATTAACAAAAATTAATGTAATTACTAGTCGATAAGGCTTGACTATGAAGTTACTCAATAGTTTATTCTGGGTACACCCCTGATGGGTTGGAGCGGCACAGTCCCTCCAACCCGTTTCTTTTTTTTAGCCCCTGAAACCACTTGTCCATAGCCTCAAGTTCGATATCGATTAATATGAGGCAAAACCCTTGCACTGCCTATGGCGGAGTCTACGGAGTCTACGGAGTCTGGCGCAACTGGTGCGGCTATGACAGACCATCTTACCCGGAGCAATCTATGGTACAAGCTCGAAGAGCACGCGCGGCAGACCCGCACTCCCCTGCTTGCCGCGCTCGACGCCCTTGCAAGCACAACAGAGCCCCCTTTTGCAGGGGCTGACGACCTCGCGCGCTACCGCAAGGGACGCGCCCTCATCAATGCCCACGCCAGCAAAAACGGCTTTGCCCTGCTCAATGCGCTCACTCCATGTGGCGAAGAGGTGCCCCCCCCCCGAGATACTTGCGCTCCTTGAACCCCTGCAGGGCAACGAGTCTGCCGCGGAACTCTTCGCTCGCGCCTCATTTGCCTTGTTCGAGCCCGAGTTTCAGGAGGGACAATGCGTGCGCATAGGGCTGCCCGAGACCACAGCGGGGCTCTCGATTCCCCTGGTTGTCATCGTTGGTGCCATCAACGGGTTCTTCCCCTCCCTTGGAACCCTGAACTCCTGCGATGACTCGCACTCCCACGAGGATTGGATTGCCAGCCGCAGCCTGTTCTACAGCGCCTTGACCAAGGCAGAGCAGGAGCTGATTATCTCCTGCTTCCAAAAAGAGCCTATTGAGAAGGCCGAGTCACTCGGCATGGACATCCGCCGTATCAGAGTCGAGAACGGCGAGCGCAAAGCGCTGCTCTCCCCCTCAGTCTTCCTCGACGAGATGGGTGCCAGCCTCCCGGGAACCGTGTCAGAGTTGTAGCCTGCAGCGCATATCTTTTGACCAAAGACTCATTTCCAGCTCCTCATGTTTCCGATTGCGAAAAGAGGTACATTGCGCATCCAGTCTTCGTCGCGGTATCCGGAAAGTGAGAGACGACGGGGATTCATGCCTGGGTATCTCTCACTGAATGCACGCAGGCTCTTTGATTTCAGATTCTCCTCAGCCTTGACCTCGATAGGATAGATTCGACCTTCCTCTTGAACAAGAAAATCGATTTCACCGCGAGAATTTTTTGCTGACCAGTAAAAGGGTTGTTGTTCGCAATCAGATATGAGCTGCTGACAGACATACTGCTCTGTCAGGGAGCCCTTGAATTCCGCGAACACCTTGTTTCCGCTTATTACGCTGCTTGAGTCGAGCCCTGCCATTGCGCCGAGCAGTCCGACATCAAGCGTAAAGAGCTTAAATGATGATCCATCAGCGTACGCCGCGAGAGGAACACCTGGCTTTGAGATGCGGCGGACGCAGGTAGTGAGTCCTGCCTCGGTCAACCATGTGATAGCAGCACGATACGCTTTTGCGCGAGCGCCCTCTTTGATGTGCCCGAATACAAACTTCTTATTCTCCTGCCCCAGATGAGCAGGTATCGATTCCCAAACAGCAAGCGTGTGCTCGGTTTCAGATATGGTGAGGTGTTTTGAGATGTCACGACGATAGTCGAAAAGAATCTGATTCTGCACGTCGCGTGCATCCTTAAGGACATTGCTTTCCACGAATGCTGCAACGGCTTCTGGCATGCCGCCTATAAAATAATACTGCCTGAGTAGCGGGATGAGTTTGGGCGAAAACGCCGAAACTGCGGCAGTATCGTTGGTGTCGATGAGTTCACGGAGCGATTGGTTGCCTGTTGCGTCAAGAAACTCGCGGAAGTTCAGAGGGTGCAGGTCAAATGTCGTGACATTGCCCACGGGATATCCTGTCCCTTGGTGAACAGCAAGACCAAGGAGCGACCCTGCTGCAGCTATCATCTGGTTGGGAGCGTTCTCCCGAAAGTATTTAAGCGAAGTCAGAGCCTTTGGACACTCCTGTACCTCATCAAATATGATGAGGGTTTTGCCTTCGATAATGCGCTTGCTGGTTTCCGCCTGTATTCCCATGAGAAGGCGTGGGATATCATAGCTTTCCTCAAACAGCAGCTTCATTGTCTCGTTGTTGTCGAAGTTCACATAGGCCACATTGTCGAAGTGCTTTGCCCCGAACTCTTTAAGGAGCCAAGTTTTGCCAACCTGACGGGCACCATTTATGATAATCGGCTTTCTACGATGGTCTTTCTTCCAGTCAATAAGCTTTGATATAAGAAAGCGTTCCACGATTGATCCTTTCGTCCATAGAAATACGCCCTTATTATAGCTCATTACTGCTAATATAAGGACGTTAAGTTGCTCAACTGTGCTATTTTAAGGACGTTTAAGGGCCTATTCTCTCCTACGTTCTGGGATTCTCGTATCGCGTAAAGCCTTTGCCCCCTTTGATCAAGAGTGCGCACGTGATGCTGCTCACCAAGAAAGAACCCCCGGAGGGGCTCTTTATCAGTGCTATTTTTGCAAGTAATTCTGAGAGGGGCATCGTGCCATGGGATTGGCAATGTCAAGCAATACGACTGAACGTTGGGGGTGCCTCGCGACGCGCTGGATCCCCGCTGCGACAGCGCGTTCTTATCCACAAGATTCCCGCCGCAGGATTACGGGGGAAAGCGGAGGGGAGCGTTCATGCGCTCCCCTCCTTGCAGCTTTACGCGTAGGTTGAGAGCACAACGTCGTAGATGTCCTCTATCACTCTCAGGCCGCCGCTGTAGCCAGCGTAGTTAGTGGTCAAAACCAAGCGATACGGAGAAGGGACGCTGGCACTGAGAAAGTCGAAGTCCTTCTCCTTGGCGAGCTCTTTGTCCCAGCCACTGCCGATGATGAGGCCGCGACCACGCTTGGTATCGTCCAGATTGCGGATGACGTTTTGCGCCGCACCGGCGTCAGGGTCGAAGGTTACGGGAATCTCGCGTTTGTCGCTGGTCGCCGCCAGGTTTGCCCGAATGGCGTCCTGGAATTCATCGGGCGTGTTGTCAACGATGAACTGCTCTTTGGGGATGATGCCCACCTCGTGCAGCAAGAACTTGCTCAGGCCCACCACGTAGCCGGCATCGTGCAGGATGTGCACGTGCTGGGGCAGCCCGTAGCGGAACTCCAGCAAAAAGGTGGCGAGGTTGTCGATCTCCTCGTAGTAGGCGTACTCACTTTTGGCGATGTAGGCTTTAACCTGCTGCTCGTCAATGGGAGCGCCCTGCTCAAGCGCAAAGGCCGTCACCGCCTCAAGAAACCTGGTGGTCTCGTTGGCACCGATGGGCACGTGCGCAAACTGCACAAAGGGCTGCCCGTATTGCTGCTCAAGATGCTCGACGATGGGCAGACCATACCAGGGAGAAACCAGGATGTTGAAGTTGGCGGCGGGGATGCTTCTCCACTCCGCAATACCGGCGCTCTTAGGCCCAAAGAGCACGTTGACCTCGAAGCCCAAAGCCGTGAGCAGGCGCTTGTATTCTTGCAGGTTGCCCTTCCAAAACGGATCCTGGTAAGGGACGGAGGCAAAGACATTCACCAAGCGCCTGTTGCTACGCGGCAGGTGATCATCCACGTAAAGATCGACGTACTGGTCGATTATGGCGTTGACCACGTTGGAGTGCGCCACAAAGTTGTTGTGCTTGAAGCCCGCGGTCTCGACAAAGACCAAAGGCTTGCCCTGCTCGATGAACTCGCCCACCACGCTGCCCACATCGTCGCCCACGATGTCGGAGGTGCAGCCGGTCAGAACCACCTGCAGGTCGGTATCCAGTATCTTGTAGGTGTTTGCTATGATGCTCCGCAGCCTGTCCACGCCGCCAAAGACGACCTCGGTCTCGCTGAAGTTGGTGCAAGGCGAGGTGGAACCGCCGGCATAGCCGGTGGAGCGCTCATAAAAGCCGGCGATCATGCTGCCGCAACCGGGGCCGCTGTGCAAAATGGGCGTGGCTCGGGGTATGGCAACCACGCTCTGCAGCGCACCGATGGCGCAGGTGTAGCGTTCTTGTTCAATTAAGCCCGACATGGCTCATCCTTTCTCATACGTGCGTACTGTTACGTTTTTGCAAACGAGCAAATGGGGCTGCAAGCAGGTTCTGGGCGCAAGGAGCTCATGTGCACTCGCAACTGAACCTGTTTGAAGCTCACGATGCTGTTTCCAAAAACGTGAATGTGGGTTGCTCGAGCCACCATTTGGTATAGGGGTTGATGGCGTGTGCCTTGAGGTTTGTGACAAACTCGTCATTCTCCAAAGTCTCGACGATGCGCTCACCGTATTTGACCAGGCCCTCATAGCCCATGGAGAAGTGCTCGTCGCCGATGAGCAGGGAGGGAATACCCAGCTTGGCGCCCCAGAGCGTCATGCCGCCGTGGCGGGCGAAGAGGATGTCAGGCTGGATGCGGTTGAGCATATTGACCAGCTCGAACTCCTGCTTGTTGCAGACGTTGTAGTTGGGAACATCACCATAATCGCGCACAAAATGCGCTAGGGCATCTGATTCTTCGAACTCGTTGTCGTTGATGGGGTCGTGGTGGAAGATGCCCGCGCCTTGCGCTCGCATGCCCAGCTCGCTTAACACCGCCAAAAGCGAATGTCCGTGGCCGGCACCCGCCGTCACATAGGCCGTCTTGCCCGTGAGCTTGGCGCGCAGTGCCTCGATCTGAGGCAAGAACTCGGCGCGCTCCTCCTCGATGATCCGCTCGGCCACCTCGGGCTGCTCCAGCAGCTCACCAAGCTCGCGCAGCCAGCGGTCGGTAGCGGGGATGCCATGCGGCGCCGCGTTGCGGATGGCCTTGACGCCAAACTCCTGCTCGAGGGCAGAGCTCAGGTAGGAGCCCAAAGTCGCGCAGGCTTGGACGGAGGCAACCGCCTCTGAGGCATGTGCCAGCGAGTCAACCGTTGCATAAGGCGTGATGAAGTTGGCCTCATAGCCAAAGCGCCTGAACCACTTGGTAAACACGTCCGAGCCCCAGAAGTTGATGACGTTGATGATCTTGCGCCTCTCGGTGGGCGGCTTGAGCAGCTTGCGCGCAACTCCGTGGTAACCCGCGTCAAAACCGCTGGTCCAGACCTTGGAGCGAAAGCCCTCGCAAAAGATGGCAACCACGGGGATACCGATCTCTGACTCCACATCGCTGGCAACGCCCTCCACATCGTCACCGATGATGCCCGAGGCACAGGTGGTGATGATGAAGATCGCCTTGGGTCTGTCGCGGTCATAGACCGTGCGGATGGTCTCTTCAAGCTTCTGGTTGCCGCCAAAGACGGTGTCCTCCTCGTTGAGATTGGTGCTGTATATCTTGCGCTGGGTGGGCTTCTCAACACCCCGCTGCGGCGCGTTGACGCGATAGGTGAATGCGAACTCGTGCAGGCAGGAGCTGCAACCCACCGGGCCGTGGCTGATAACCGCGCCGTCCTGCACCAAGGTCACCATGCAGGCCGCCTGAGCGGTGCCACAGCCCAGGCACTGGCTAAAGCTCCTGCTCCTGTCCGGCATGCCACCGCAGCGGGCTGCCGTGACAAGCTCACCGGCGGTGCCCTGAAATCCGGTGATGGTGTTGAGCCGCACCTCGCGCACCGCGACGGCAGGTACGTCCAGATTGATTTTTGGCATTGCTCTCTCCTGTCTCTGTTGGCTGCCTGGGGTCTTTTAGGAGCCCTCCAGGGTCCTCCCTAGTGTTCTCTGTGCCTAGATGCTCTCTGAGGTACCGCGCACCTCACCGGCCTCGATGGCAACCAGTTGGTCGGCCCATGCAGATGCCCACTCCTTGAGCTCGTTGGGCTCGAGCGGTTGCGGCACCCTAGAATCCGTATGCTCATCGATGCGCCGCGCCAGCTCGCGGTAGACCTTGGCTTGCTCGCTGTCAGCCGCGGCCTCGATGGTGGTCTTGCCCTTGAGCTCGCTCTGCGTCACCGTAAGGGATCGCGGCACGTACTGCATCACCTGGGTGTGGGTTCTCTCCACAAAATCGTCGACGATCTCGACCTGAACGGGGTTGGTGATGCTGTTGGCAACAACGCCCCCCAG
>JAITTM010000009.1 GCA_031286975.1 Coriobacteriales bacterium | reverse complement strand
TGTAAAGTAAACCTCAGAGACGAAAGGAGAGAAGGCAGACCTTTCAAGTACATTTATTTCTGAGGCAACGAAGGGTATTTCGAGTACTTTTTATTTTGAGGCAATACGCAGACCGCATCAAAAGAGACGCGGCAATAGCCACGTCTCTTTTTGCATAACTTTTTGGTAGGTCTGGTGGCTAGCCCTCGGTGGGGCCGGTCTCTTCTGAGGCGGCCTCGTCCAAAGCGGTTTCTGCCACTTCTTCAACAGCGACAGCAACAGCGGCATCAAGCTCACCGGCAACTTCGCCGAGAATCTCTTCCGTCGCACTGAGCTCGTCTTCTGTTGCGACTCCGTCTTTCTCAATAGCCTCAACCGGCTCGTTAGCGACTGCCTTAAGCGCGTCTTGGGCAGCCTCGACGGCCTCATCGATGATCTGAGCGCTGTTGAGGCTCTTCTCGTCAACAACCTCGACGATGACATTCGCTTTGACTTCGCGGTAGATGGCAACCGTGACCACGTGCTCGCCAGCGGTCTTTATGGTACCGTGGAGGTCAACTTTCTTGCGATCGATCTGGGTGCCAAACTGCTCGTTGAGCGCGTCGGTGACCTGCTGGGCGGTTACCGAGCCAAACAGTTGACCCTCCTCGCCCACCTTGGCGCCAATCTTGATGGTCTTCTGATCGAGTGCGGCAAACATCTTGTCAGCGGTGTCCAGGCGCTCGGACTCGCGCTTCTCGATATTGTGCTTGCGCAACTCGAGTTGCTTAAGGTTGCCCTTAGTTGCCTCAAGAGCAATCTTTCGCGGGAAGAGATAGTTGACGGCAAAGCCCGTTGCCACCTCCACAACGTCGCCTTCACCACCCCTGCCTTTGAGTTCCTGCAATAGTATGACTTTCATTGGTGCTCCTCTACTCTAGCCACGGCTCTTACGGTCGATGCGTCCGCTGATAACGGGCACCGCATAGGGAACCAGTGCCACCTCGCGTGCGCGCTTGATGGCTGTGGCAAGGTCATTTTGGTGTTGCGTGCAGGTTCCAGTCACACGACGGGGCTTGATTTTACCGCGATCCGTCATGTATTTGCGCAGCAGGTTGACGTCTTTGTAATCGATGAACGTGGTCTCTTCCTTACAGAATTGACAGTATTTCTTGCGGGGCACTCGTACATATTCGGCCATGCTGACCTCCTTAACTTCACTTGCTAGAACGGGATATCCTCGTCATAGATCGTGACCTCAGGAGCAGGAGGGATCTCCATATCTGCTCTTGGGCCCGCCGCAACGGCTGCATGGGATGCACCGTCGCGTGATGAGAGGAACTCGATCTCGTCGATGATCACTTCGATTTTTGAGCGCTTCTGTCCGTCGCGCTCCCATTGGCTCCACCGCAATTTGCCTTCAACGGCCACTTTCGCGCCCTTTGAAAGAAAACCCGCAATGCTCTGAGCCCTTGCTCCAAACATGGTGCAGTCGATGAAGTTGGGATAATCCTCCCACTCACCGGTGCTTTGGTTCTTGCGCCTGTCGTTGACGGCCACACCAAGGCCCAATACGGGCATGCCGGATGCGGTTGACCTCAACTCGGGGTCACGGGTCAAGTTTCCACTGATAAGTACTTTGTTGATACTCATGTTCAATCACCTTCACTGCTTCTGTTGTTTTACCTACAGGTCAACAGATGCCTACTCGCGGTCGTCGCGGCGCACAATCATGTGTCGTAGCACGGCATCTGTAATGCGCAGTACACGGTCAATCTCAGCAATATCTGACGGTTCAGCGTGGAAATCGATGAGGATGTAATCCCCGTCGGCGATCTTGTCTACCTCAAAAGCCAGCTTGCGCTTGCCCCACTCCTCGACCTTGTCGACGATTCCCTTTTGCGAGGTAATGGCGTAGTCAGCCCGTGCGAGGGTTGCAAGACGTGCTTCTTCTTCCAGGGTAGGATTGATAAAGAACAGTAGTTCATAAGCCTTCATATTTCACCTCCTCTGGACTATGCGGCTCAGGTTCTATGAAGGCAAAACCCAAGCAGGAAAACGAGCCTAGGGAGTGTAACACGCAACTCCCCGCGGAGCAAGCACTTCCTTCATCTTTGCCTAAATCCACTTCAGACCTTCGCTGTTCCGCGGATAAAGGATCTGCTTGCTGCGCGCCTGTCGGCTCCATGCCTGATGCCTTGCCCGGTCTCGAGTCATGTGCTCATGACCTTGTCTGCGCTGGTTGGGATCCGCTGTATGAGCAAACCACCAACCACGACCATCATGACAGGCGTATCCAAAAAAACCCTGAAGAGTTTCTTGCCCCCGTCTTACCTGAATCTGAACCAAACTTGAAAACTTTCTGAACCGCCCGTTTAGATTGCAAGAAAACCGGGCTCCTTTTGGGCTGTTCAGCGCAATAAAAACCACCAGATTGCCAACAAGATGCCCGCGGCTATTGCAATCCAAGCCATCGTGGAGACAATCTTGCAGCCGATGTTGCCCTGGATGGCCGCGCTGGTGAGGTGTTCACTCCAGGTCTTGCGGCGTTTATAGATGATGCTGCCCTTTTTGCGCTCGGGCAAAGGGACGTCTTTAGTGAGATACCAGGCGCCGTTGCTCTCCAACACCTTGATCAGTTGCTCCTGCATCAACTTGAGCCCGGGATGCGTGCCTTTGCTGATGCGGTAGGTGATGTTCTTCACAAAGCTCTCAAGCGGCAGCCCTAGTGCAGGGTCAAAGCAGATACAGGCAAGTTCCCCGGTAAAGCTGTTGCCCTCGTGGGTGTAGATGATGAGGGACAGCATAACGTTGACGCTCCAACCATTGAGCAGATGGCGCCTGATCTTCTCCGCAGGCTTGCCCTCTAACTGGGCAAGTGCGCGTCCGTCAAAGGTGGTCAGCAGGAGTTTATCAGCCTCCGCCGTGATGCCCATCTTGGTGCCGATGATTCCCTCTGAGCCCGCTAGGAAGTGCGTGCCCGCCTGTGTATTGGGGTTGAATTGCAGATAAAACCCCTCGTAGACCTCTTTGACCGGCGGATATTTGGCCGCACGCCGCTCGTGAGCGGCACTAACGGCCTGTATCCGCGCACCCAAAGGGTCGCGATAACTTTTCGATTCGTTTTCGGATTGAGCAGCCATGCAACAATTATGCCATACTTAGCACACATGTAGCGAGAACACTGCGTGATTGGCGTTTCTCTTGCTGCTTATTTCCATGGTTTCTTTGCGGCATTACTGCATGTGCTTGGTATCATGGAAGAATGGGACGCTTACCTGCCTGTTCTCAGGCGTTTTGATAGCACTTTCTGCCTCTGTGTAATCTGATACTGAAGGAGCTTTCTATGGCCATCAAGCCCCTGCCCACCGGCAACGAGCCCCCCAAAGGCTACGAATCCCTCTATACCCTTCCCGCCAACAATGATGTGGTGCGGGTGCGCTGCACCTTTATCAGCCAGCTTGCCTCCATTGAGCTGGCTGAGATAGAGGAGCTGCGCACCAAAGCACTTGCCTCCATCAGCAACATTGTGGGGCTGGCCAACGACACGGTCTCGTTCGAGCGCGAGACCAATGTCATCCCCGGCAAAAGCGCCTCTGACAAGATGCTGTTCCGCGCCTACAAGGGCAACACGTTGACCGGCTACGCGCTGGTTATCAACGGCTGGCCCCAGCAGGGCGACTGGGTTATCCAGCATATGCTGATCGATCCGGATTTCAGATTGCAGGGCGTGGGTACCTCGATTGTCACGACCATCGAGGAGTACGCACTCACCTCAGAAGTCGATGCCACCAGCATCTACGCCATCCCCATCCAAGAGAGCGGCACCAATTTCTGGAGCCTGCAGGGTTACTCCGTCGAGGCGCAGCGCTACGCCATCCAGCCGCGCGACAGCGTCTACGAGCTCCAGGTCTATCGCAAGGGTCTGCCTACGGAGGAGTAGGGGCGCCTTTAGAACCAGCGTTGTTAATTAGCCAGATACTCCACCGCGGCAAAGAAGGCGCGCTGCCCATCGCCCACCGCTTTGGCGATCTGCAGGGGTTTGCCCACACAGTCACCGGCCGCAAACACACCCTCAACAGCGGTGCGCATCTGCGCGTCCACAACGATGTAGCCATCAGCGAACGTAAGTCCGCCGAGCAGCGCACGAGGCGCGATGGTGTGCCGCAGGATAAAGACCCCCTTACAGGGAATGGTGAGAAGCCCGGGCTTGCCGCTGGTCTGTCTGGTTTTCTCCGCAAAAATGACGGCTGTGACGCCTTGCGTGTCGCCTTTTATGGCTTTGACGGTGCCCGCGTACACTTTGATGCCCGCGTACAAGCCCTGCGGCGGCGTCTTGGCGAGGTAGATCACGGTCGCGCCGATGCCTGCGAGGAAGTTGGCCTCCTCGACCGCGTCAGGGCTGGAGCCCACCACGCAGACGGTGGCGTTGCGATAGAGCATGCCATCGCAGGTGGCGCAGTAGCTCACGCCGTGGCCAAGATGCTCCTGCTCGCCAGGGTATGCGACAGTGGTGGTTGTGGTGCCAGGAGTCAGGATGACGCTTTTGGTCTCGATATAGTCGCCACTGGTGGTGAGGGCGAAGTGCTGCGGACCCCGTGGCAGCACGCTGATAACACGAGCGTACAAAAAGCGCGCGCCCAGCGTGTCTGCGTGGGCGAGCATCTTCTTGAGCAGCTCGCTGCCGGTAACTGCCTCGATGCCGGGATAATTGTCTACCAAAGACGACTTGGCCAACGGGTTGTGCTCCGGCTTGTTTGAGATGACGAGCACCTCTTTGCCACGCGCGCGCGCCGTAATGGCGGCGGATAAACCCGCCGGCCCAGCTCCGACAATCACGATGTCATACATATAGGCCCCTACTCTAGTGCCAGCTCCAGCAGCAATGCGTACAGCTCGTCCAGTTTGATGCCCACCGCGGCTGCGGCGTGTGGCAGCAGCGAGGTCTCGGTCATGCCGGGAATCGTGTTGGTCTCGATGACCCAAGGCACGCCCTTCTCGTCAACTATAAGATCGGTGCGCGAGACACCACGGCAGCCCAAGGCTCGGTGCGCGGTGATGGCAACCTGTTGGCAGGTGGCAAGCAACTCGTCAGGGAGGTTGGCAGGGCAGATATGCTCGGAGCCTCCCGCGGCATACTTTGCCTCGAAGTCATAAAACGCGCTTTGCGGCACGATCTCGATCACGGGCAGGGCCTGCAGTTGCTCGTTGCCCAGCACGGCGACGGTCACCTCGGTGCCCGCCACAAAAGCCTCGAGCATCAGCTGGTCGCTGATGGCAAAGCCCGTCTCAAGCGCCGCGGTGAGCTCGCCTTGCTCCCGTACGATAGAAACACCCAGCGACGAGCCGTCGAACACCGGTTTGACCACACAAGGCAGGCCAATCGCCTGCAATAGCTGATCGATGCTGTGTGGCTCGCCTTTGCGCAGCGTCACACTGGCGGGCGTTTTAAGCCCCGCCACCCGATAGAACACCTTGGTGCGCTCTTTGTCCATCGCCAGCGCGCTGGCTAGCACACCGCTGCCGGTATAGGGCAGACCCAAGTGCTCGCAGATGCCTTGCACCGTACCGTCCTCGCCGCCCTTGCCATGCAACGCGATGAACACCACGTCTGCCCCGCTCTGCGCCAGCGTCTCGATAAAACGTGGCTGTGCCGTGTCGATAGGGATAACAGTAAACCCTGCGGGGAGAAGGGCCTGCCGCACGCAGTCGCTGCTCTTGATGGAGATAGGGCGCTCGCCGCTACTGCCGCCGTAGAGCAGGGCAACGGTGAGTTTGCTCGCATCTGAGACGCGCGCGGCAGTTGCGTTGGTAGCAGGCTGCGCGGCGCGCGTGTTGGCTGCGGGGGCAGCTGCGGTTGCGGTTGCGTCGGCGGTTGCGAGCCGGGCGGCGCCAGAGGTGATGGGGGCTGTAGTTGCTGCATCAGGCATGCGGTCTCCAAACAAACGTATCAGCCAACATTGTACAGGTTTGTCTGGCAAAAGGGGGCGAGGCGAGCTGCTCCACGTCAGCCAAGACTCCCGGTGGCTCAGTAGTTGTGAGACAATGTCTCTCCCCTATATCAAGCATGAAGAGTCCAAACGAGGGAGTCGCTTGTGTCACAACCAGGATCAGCACGGTCAGAGGCATCGCTCATAAGCTCCGCGGGTGTCAAGGCTTATAGCCTTGAACAGCTTGACGAGCTGGTTGTCTCGCTGGGGCAACCCCGGTTCCGCACCAGGCAGCTGGTTGCTTGGCTTTATGGCAAGGGAGCGAGCAGCTACGATGAGATGAGCAACCTACCTGCGGCGCTCCGTGCACAGCTTGCCGAGCAGCATCCTCTTTTCGTCCCTCGCGTAGTGGCCAAGGCGACCTCGAATGATGGCACGCGCAAATACCTGCTTGAGCTGGCCGATGGGGCTCGCGTTGAGACGGTGGGCATCCCCACTCCGGGGCGCCTGACCGTGTGCTTCTCAACGCAAGTCGGCTGTGCGATGGGCTGCGCCTTCTGTGCAACCGGTACTCTGGGGCTCACGCGCTCGCTCGCTCCCGGCGAGATGGTCGACCAGGTCAACCTCGTGGCCCGCGATTTTGGTGCCCGCGCCACAAATGCCGTTGCTATGGGACAAGGCGAGCCCTTTGCCAATTACAACGCGACCCTGGCGGCTTTGCGCTTTATGAACTCTGCCGATGGCTTAGGCGTTGGAGCCCGCCATCTTACTGTCTCCACCTGTGGCATCATCAGCCAGATACGCCGTCTTGCCGCTGAGCCGGAGCAGTTCACACTCGCTGTCTCGCTTCATTCGGCCGTGCAGGCAACGCGCAACAAGCTCATGCCCAGCCTTGCTGAACAACCCCTTGAACAGCTCCGCAGCACACTGGATAGCTACGGCCAAAAAACCGGGCGGCGCCCCTCGCTTGAGTACGCCCTTATCCATAAAGTGAATGACTCCGACGCAGAGCTTGAGGCCCTGCTCGCATTTTGCCAGGGCATACTCTGTCACGTTAACCTTATCCCGCTCAATCTGGTGCAACACTCAGCGTGGCAAGCCCCCCCACGGACGCGGGCTTTGGCGTTCGAGCAGGCGCTGCAAAAGGCGCATGTCGAGGCCTCTTTGCGCAGCTCACGTGGTGCCGACATAGCCGGTGCCTGCGGCCAGTTGGCCACCCAACAAGAAGTGGGATAGCCCCATTCACGCAAGTTTGCTCCACCCGTCAGCCTCGGCCTTATTCGCCACGCCTCTGCGAAGCGCCAGTGCGGTAAAAGTACCCTGTAGCGCAAGGATGCCCACCATCAAGAAGGTCCACTGGTCAATGAGTACCACTGAAAGAGTGATGTCCTCAGTGATGACAAACACGGCTACAGCGATAATGGCGGCAACCAGGGTCAGCGTGCGCCACACAAGTCGCTTGCTCCTGGCGCGCTCGAGCTCCGCTTGCTGCTTCGCCCGCAGATCGTCAACGCCCCGCCGTCGCTCAAAAAAGTAGCTAAAGAAGAGGATCAGCGCTTCAAATACGCCTATAAGCAGGATAATTAGGTTGAGTGGCGCCCACGCAGCCTGTTTGGAAAGTGCGGTGAGCGGGATATGCGCGACAAGGGTCGCGCTTGCTGTGTTCAAGGTATCGCTGGAGGTAGGCATCCGCTCCATTTGAGGCGAACCGTTCAGAGCGCTTTTAATAATACAGCCGCTGCCAGTAAGCACACCACCCTCTTCTCTAAAAGTTTGTGCCGTGCCTATTGAGGGGCAGACCCCGATAATGAGCAGGATCGTCAATGCCCCCACTAAAGCCCTGTGATGTAATTGTGTTGTTCTCATGGTTGGTTCTCGTTCAGCGGTTGCGGAGCAGATAATTGCCTGCATTTATTATGCTTCCAGAGAGAGGCACGTAAAAGCCCCAACCAGCGCGATAAAAAGTACTTGACAAATCACTTAGATTATGATTTATGCAATACTATTCGTAATTTTGCGTTGCATACTATCTTATATGCTTTCCCAGAGTCTGTCGTAGGTTGAGTCTGCTTCGTTCTTCAGTGCAGGCTCATTCTCTTCAATTAAATTGTGATTTGCATTATCATTTTTAAGCAAACGTGAAACCTCGCTAAGCTTCTGTGTAACACCCTCATAGCACCCAAGAAGTTTCTTGGAGGTGCCCAGGAAGCCTGTGATCTGCCGCTCTACTTCTTTTTTGATGCTTTCGTTGTTATTGACAGCAACGCCGACTATAACAGAGAAGATAAGCAATCCACCAACAAAGGAAAGTATCTTGGTTGTCTTTTTATCAGTAGATCTCGCCATGATTACCTTTCTATAAGGGGGTCTCGTGACCCCTTTACCATTCAGTTTTTGCTTTTTATTGCTTAAGCCTGGTTCTCTTTTGAATCTCTTACCGCACTGAATATGCGCTCGAGATCCTCTTCATCAACAAACTCGATTTCAATCTTGTTTTTTCCCCGCACCGTTTTTATCTTGACATTAGTCTCAAGCAGTTGGCGCAATTTTCGAGCCACTATCTTGAATGAGCGGGGTGATGGTGCTCTTTTGACGCGCTCAAGCCCTTGTGTTCCATACAGACGGGCAAGTGCCTCTGCCTCTCGCACAGAAAGATGCTCATCAACGATCTTCTTGCCCAGGCGAACGCGTGCCTCCTCATCCGGCACAGAAAGTATCGCCCGCCCGTGCCCGGAAGATAGCAGCCCATCAAACATTAGGTCTTGCACTTCTTCGGGCAGATCGAGAAGCCTCAAGGCATTGGATATAGTAGTCGGCTTCTTAGAAACCGCATCAGCAAGCTCTTTTTGCATGCAACCACTGAGCTCTATAAGCCGCTGATAGCCTTTTGCCTCTTCAATAGCGTTAAGGTTGTCGCGCTGAAGATTCTCTACCAAGGCAATCTCTTGCGCTTGGATGTCATTAGCGATAATGATTTTAACCGGAATAGTGTTCCATTCAAGCCGCTTACAAGCTTGCCAGCGTCGCTCTCCTGCAACGATCTCATATTCACTTCCAATAGGACGCACAAGGATGGGCTGGAGTAGCCCATCTTTCTTTATGGAATTTTCAAGCTCAGCTATCTTCTCTTCAGAAAAGTCGATACGTGGTTGGTTGGGGTTGGGCTTGATCTTTTTAATGGATACTTCCGTAAAATCAACGTTACTGCCAGATTCTGCGCCAGCATCGCTTACAAGAGAGCTTAACCCTTTGCCGAGGCCTCCTTTAAGCACGATGAATCACTTCCTTTGCAAGGTCGCGGTATGCAACCGCGCCTTTTCCGTTGGGGCTATAGGTCAGAATTGATTGACCATAGCTCGGAGCTTCTGCAAGTCGCACAGTACGAGGTATTTTTGTTGCAAAAACCTTTTCTTTAAAAGGATA
>JAITTM010000001.1 GCA_031286975.1 Coriobacteriales bacterium | reverse complement strand
GGCTATCACCCTGCTGTCTGTATCGAGCAGGATGCCTGCATCGCCTGTCTCAGCTGTGCGCTGATGTGTCCCGATGTCGCTATCACGATAGAAAGGTAGGCGCAGTATGGCTGAGAAAGTACTGATGAAAGGCAACGAGGCTTTGGCTGAGGCAGCGCTGCGTGCCGGTTGCCGCCACTTCTTTGGGTATCCCATCACCCCACAAACCGAGCTTGCCGCCTACATGGCCAAGCGTATGCCCAAGATAGGGGGCACCTATCTGCAGGCCGAGAGCGAGGTCGCTGCCATCAATATGGTGTACGGCGCCTCTGCGGCTGGTGTGCGTGTCATGACCTCAAGCTCGTCGCCCGGCATCAGCCTCAAGGGTGAGGGCATCTCCTACATGGTGGGTGCTGACCTGCCCGCTGTTATCATCAACGTGCAACGGGGCGGCCCCGGCCTGGGCGGCATCCAGCCCTCTCAGGCTGACTACTGGCAGGCCACCCACGCATCGGGTCACGGTGACGGACACATCGTGGTGTTCGCCCCCTCGACCGTGCAGGAGATGGCGGATCTGGCGGCCCGCGCCTTTGCCGTTGGCGATCAGTATCGCACGCCGGTCATGATCCTGGCAGACGGTATGCTCGGCCAGATGATGGAGCCGGTCGTGTTGCCGGAGCCTTTAGCAGATGATGACTTGCCCGCCAAACCCTGGGCGATCGATGGCCACAAGAACCAGCGGCCGCACAACACCATCAGCTCACTCTTCCTCGCGGCGCAGCAGCTCGAAGACAGCATCACCAGCCGTTTTGAGCGCTACGAGCAGATAAAGGCCCATGAGCAGCGGGCAGAGACCTACCTCACAACTGACGCCGATGTGGTGCTGGTTGCCTATGGCGCGGCGGCGCGCATCGCCCGCAGTGCCGTTAACAAGGCGCGTGAGCTGGGCATCAAGGCCGGTCTTATCCGCCCCATTACCCTGTGGCCCTATCCGGTCGATACCATCGAGAGCCTCATCCCCAGCGCCTCCGCCTTCCTTGTGGTTGAGATGAGCATGGGCCAGATGATTGACGATGTGCGCCTAGTGATCAACGGCCGTCGCCCCGTGAGCTTCTTTGGGCATACAGGCGGCGTCATCCCCACTCCTGACGAGGTGCTTGTTGCCATCCAGCGCGCGCATGCTGGCGAAGAGTTCCGCGTCGTTCCTATCCACAGCAAACTGACGGGAGGTGCAGCATGAGCAAGAGTGCGACACTGGCTGCCGAGAAACCCAAGATCCTTTTCGAGCGTCCCAAGGCGCTCAGTGATGTTATCACCAATTACTGCCCCGGCTGCTCGCACGGCATCGTGCAACGTCTGGTGACCGAGGTCATCGACGAGTTGGGCATCGAGGGCAGCACGGTGGGCGTCTGCCCTGTGGGTTGCAGCGTCACCGCCTACGATTTCTACAACTGTGACATGGCGCAGGCCGCCCATGGCCGCGCGCCCGCGGTTGCTACGGGCATCAAGCGCGCCTTGCCCAACAACGTCGTGTTCACCTACCAAGGTGACGGCGACCTGGCGAGCATCGGCATGGCCGAGACCATACACGCGGCAACCCGTGGGGAGAAGATCACGGTTATCTTTATCAATAACGCCATCTACGGCATGACGGGTGGCCAGATGGCACCCACCAGCCTGCCGGGGCAGGTGACGCAAACCTCGCCGTATGGTCGTGATGTGGCCACCGCTGGCTACCCCATCAGGGTCTGCGAGCTGCTGAGCACCCTTGACGGCGTCGCTTTGGCCGAGCGCGTCACCGTCGACAGCCCCAAGAACGTCCGCGCTGCCAAAAAGGCCATCAAGAAGGGCTTCGAGTATCAGATCGAGGGCCTGGGCTATACCCTTATCGAGGTTGTGGCAACCTGTCCCACCAACTGGGGTTTCTCGGCAAAAGAAGCCATTACCTGGCTGCAGGAGAACATGATTCCCTATTATCCGCTGGGTGTCTACAAAGATGCCAAGGCCATAAAAGGTGATGCGTGATGGACAAGCCCCTCAACATCATGCTTGCTGGCTTTGGCGGCCAGGGCATCCTTTTTGCGGGTAAGATCGTCGCCTATGCCGGGCTGATTGACGGGCGCGAGATTTCCTGGCTGCCCTCGTATGGGCCCGAGATGCGCGGTGGCACCGCCAATTGCAGCGTCTGCTTAAGCGACGAGCCCATCGGTTCGCCCCTGGTCACCGAGCCCGATGCCCTTATCGCCATGAACCTGCCCTCCTACGAGAAGTTCATCGACACCGTGCGCCCCGGTGGCGTCGTGATTGTCGATGCGACCATGGTCAACGTGACGCCTACGCGCAGCGATCTGCGATTCTTTGCGGTGCCGGCGACTCAGCTTGCGGAGGAGAACGAGCTCAAGGGTCTTGCCAACGTGATTCTGGTGGGCAAACTGCAGGGTGCTACCGCATTCTCAAACAGGCAATCGCTTGAGACTGCCATCGATAAGTCCGTCTCAGCCAAGCGCCAAGACCTGGCAGAGGCCAACAAACGCGCTTTGGTGCTCGGCGAGATGACGGTTTAGTTGTAAGGGCGACCTGCGGTAGCCGGGCGAGCGCGTCCGTCTCCACAGGCGCAGTCAATGACGTGACGGAAGGTTTGCCCATGACCCTATCACCCAGCAATGGCACAGTCGCGGATCTTGCGGTCGAGCAGGTGCCAGAGAGCCAGTTTAAGGAGCTTGCCCAGCGCATCGCCGGGCTGCGCGATGCCTGCGGCTATACGGCAGACGAGTTCGCCCAGAAACTGGGCGTTGACCCTGTCATCTACCGTGCCTACGAGCAGACGGGATTTGACGTTCCGGCGAGTTTGCTTCTGCATATCGCCAACGTCTGCAAGGTGGACATGGCCGAGCTGCTCACGGGCACCAACTCGAAGCTGAACAACTACCAGGTGGTGCGCGCGGGCAAGGGGCAGGTTGTCGATCGGTTTCCGGGTTATCACTTTCAGGATCTGGCCTACGGCTACAATCACAAGATCATGCAGCCGCTGCTGGTGACGCTTGACCCCAGCGACGAGCCCGCGGAGCTCGTCACCCATGCCGGGCAGGAATTCAACTACGTCACACAGGGCACGGTTGTGCTGGTGTTCGCCGACCGTGAGATCGAGCTTAACGTGGGTGACAGCATCTACTTCAACCCGCAACTGCCCCATGGCCAACGCTGCGGTTCGAGTGAACCAGCGGTCTTTGTAACCATGATCGCGGAGTAGCCCTTATCGCGCACATCTGGCACAGCACCACACCACAAGCATACCTACTCATCACACAAGGGGAATGACCATGAACCACCTGCTATCAAAATTCTGCCCACGTATCGACTTTAAGTCGTATGAGGACTTCTATGCCAACTTCACAATCGAGGAGCCCGAGGATTTCAACTTCGGCTACGACGTGGTGGACGAGTGGGCGCGCGTCGAGCCTGACAAGCGTGCTTTGGTCTGGTGCGACGATGCTGATGATGAGAAGATACTCACCTTTACCCAGATAGCGCAGCTCTCCAACCGCCTGGCCAATGCGCTTGCCCAGCTGGGTATCGGCAAGGGCGACATCGCCCTTCTCATCCTGCGCCAACGCTGGGAATACTGGGTTGTGGCCACTGCCCTGCACAAGTTAGGTGCCATCCTCATCCCCGGCTCGGTGCAGATGACCAAGAAGGACATCGTCTACCGCTGCAATGCCGCTGGTGTCAAGGCGATTATCGCGCTG
>JAITTM010000165.1 GCA_031286975.1 Coriobacteriales bacterium | reverse complement strand
AAGCGCGGTATCGGCGACTTTAACTTCGAGCGCTTCTTAGTGGGTGCCTGCGACTATGGCACGGCGCTCTGCGCCTTTGAGGATGCTGCCCGTTATGCCAATATGCGCGAACAGTTTGGCAAGCCCATCGGGCGCTTCCAGCTTAATCAGCTCAAGTTCTGCGAGATGGCCATCAAGCTCAACGCCATGAAGAACATGCTCTACGAAACAGCCTGGTCTTACGATCGTGGCGAGATGACCTCTGCCCAGGCAGCCATGTGCAAGTACTACTGCGCAAAAGCAGCCTTTGAGGTAACCGACGATGCCATGCAGGTCATGGCCGGTGTTGCCGTAGCCGGCGAGCATCGCGTCCAGCGTATCTGGCGCGACCTGCGTGTAGACCGTGTCTCTGGTGGCACCGACGAGATGATGGTTCTTACCGTGGCCAAAGGAATCCTGCGTAGCTACAAGTAACCCTCCCTCTTTTATCTTTGAAAGGAGCACCCATGACCATTGCAACACACAAACCATCATTCGGACCGCTCGACGGCCTCAAGGTAGTCTATTCGGCAGTCGAGATCGCCGCACCAACAGCAGCCTGCATCTTGGGCGAGTGGGGTGCCGACGTTATCCAGATAGAGAACACCGGCGCGGGTGATACCATGCGTGACACCGCCTATATCAAGCAACTCGAACGCCGCAACCAGCGCAGTCTCTCAATGAATCCCTTTGCTGATGAGGGGCGTGCTGCCTTGCTTAAAATTCTAGCCGATGCCGACGTGTTTATCGAATCCAGTAAAGGCCCGGCCTGGGCGCGCCGTGGCATTACCGATGACCTGCTGTGGAGCATAAACCCCAAACTCGTCATCGTGCATGTCTCTGGTTTTGGACAAGACGGCGACCCTGAGATGGTTAACCGCGCTGCCTACGACTTGACCGTTGCGGCCTACAGCGGCTATATGAGCCAAAACGGCACCCCTGAGCAGCCAATGAACCCCGGCCCCTACGCCGCTGATTACTTTAACGCGTTGATGATCGTTGGCGCAGCCATGGCGGCGGTGCACAAGGCAAGCCAGTCGGGCATTGGCGAGAGTATTGACCTGGCCATGTTTGAGACCATGATGCGCATTGGTGCCTACTACATGGTTGACTACACCAATGAGGGCATCGTCTGGCCGCGCCCCGGCGCTCGCAACCAGAATCTCTGCGGCATTGGCGAGTATCGCTGCAATGACGGCTTTATCGGCCTGTGCCTCTATGGCGTCAAGCAAAACGAGTACCTGCTGGGCGCCATTGGGTTGGGGCATCTTTGGGGCACGGAGAACATCCCCAGCGACACCAGCGGCCTGTGGCTTTCAAACCCTCACGCAGACGAGATCCAAAGCAAGCTTGAGGAGTACTGCGCCGCGCGTAGCAAGTATGACATCGAGCGCGAATTTGCCGAGAACAGGATTGCCGCCCAGGTTGTCATGGAGTACCGCGATCTGGTCGACGAGGAGCACCTCAAGCTACGGGGCGACTGGCTTGAATGGAAAACCGCAGAGGGTAAGCCGTTTAAGGGCATCGGCGTCTTTCCCAAGTTCCGCAACAACCCCGGTCAGGTTTGGCGCCCCATGCCCCCGCTGGGTTTTGACACCAAAGATGTTTTGGAGAAGGCCGGGCTTTCTGCCGCAGAAATCCAGGATCTTATCGACAAGGGCATTGTTAAGACAGCCTAGAGCACAGCTCGACATACGAGAGAAAGAAGGCGACAACTATGAGAGTAATCGCATGCTGTAAGGCAGCACCCGAGGAGCAGGACATCGTTGTCAATGGAGATGGCACCCTCTCCTTTGAGCGCGCGGCATGGAAGTTTGGCTCCTACGACTTGAACGCCGTCGAGGCGGGGCGCCAGCTGGTTGAGCAGGTGGGCGGAGAGGTCATCGGGCTTACGGTTGGCGGCGAGGCGCTTGCCTCCGCAAAACTGCGCAAGGACATCATCTCACGCGGGCTTGACAGCCTGAACATCGTTACCGTTGCTGGTTCAGCCGTACCGGATACCTTGCAGACCGCCCAGTTATTGGCAGCCGGTCTTGGCAAGGTGGGTAGTTATGATCTGGTGCTGTGTGGCGCAGGCTCCTCTGACGAGTACACCCAGCAGGTTGGCAACCAACTTGGCGCACTGCTTGGCATACCCACGTTGAATGCCATCAACAGCATCACGCCCAATGGCACAACCGTGACGGTAGAGCGTGTGCTTGAAAACGAGGTGCAGACCCTTGAAGTGACACTGCCCGCGGTGCTCTCGCTGACCTCCGGTGCCAATACGCCGCGCATCGCCGGCATGAAGGACATCTTGGCAGCCGGCAAAAAGGAGACTACTGAGACCACGGCCGCCGCCCTGGGCGTAGACACCACCACGGTATCCGCGCAAGTTTCCAGTGTAGTAGCGCCAAAGCAAACAGCGCGCCAGCGCACGATTCTTGAGGGTGACGTTGCAGAAGTTACCACAAAGCTCATTGAACTTATTGGCGCGGACCTGCGCTAAGACATCAGCAAAACATGGGATGCCAGAAGCCCTCTGTCGTCTCCACTCGAAGGGAGTCTTACATGTCTGAGAATATCTGGGTTGTTGCCCAGGACGCAAAAGCCGCAGGCGAGTTGTGCGCAGGTGCACAGGCTTTAGGTGGTGTTGTGCATGCCGTGCTGCTGGGTTGCGAAGAAGCCACCAAAGCTGCTGCCGCCAATGGGGCGCAGACCGTTGTCACGGCAAGTACACCTGCCGCAAATACGTTGCTTGAAGGGTATGCTGATGCCCTGCTGGCGCTTTTTGAAGAGCGCGGTGCGCGTCTGGTCATGGTGCAGGCCAGCACAACCGGGCGGCTGTTGGCGGGCAAACTGGCAAGCGGGCTACATACCAGTGCCTTGGGAGCCACAACACTTGCCCTTGACGGCGAGGCGGTAACGGTTACCTATCTGGTGTACGGTGGAACCGCTGTATGCACACGCCGCATCATAAGTCCTACCGCGGTTGTTACGGTGGGCGGCGGTGTTTTTGAAGCCGCAAACGCAGGAGCGGATAGCGCTGCAATTGAACAGCTTACTGTCACTCCAAACACCCCGGGCATCACCTTAAAAGCAACCGCCCCCAAGCAAGGCGAGCAGGTCAACCTCTCGGCGGCAAAGCGCGTCATTGGTGTTGGTCGTGGCTTTGGCGCAGAGGGCGACCTCGACCTGGCGCGCAGCCTCGCTACCCTCATTGGTGCCGAGCTCGCCTGCAGCCGTCCCATCACCGAGGGCGAGGACTGGATGGCGCGCGAGCGTTATATCGGTGTGTCCGGCGCTGTTCTCAAACCCGATCTCTACGTTGCCATCGGCATCTCAGGGCAGGTGCAGCACATGGTGGGTGTCAACCAGGCCAGAACCATCGTCGCCATCAACAAAGACAAGAACGCGCCGGTATTCAAGCAGGCCGATGTTGGCATCGTCGGCGACCTGTATACCATCCTGCCCGCCCTGACCGCAGCTCTCAGGTAGGAACTCATCATGGCAGATATCATCGGCAACCAGACCCTTCGTGATCTTTGGGAGAATACCGCGTGCTGTCACGACACAAAGACCTTCCTCATCTTCCAAAACCGTGATGGAGCAGTTTGCGAATACAGCTACCAACAGTTCAACGATGAGATCAACAAGACTGCCAACCTGTTTTTGCACTGCGGCATACGCAAGGGTGACCGCGTGGCTGTGCAGCTGTGCAGCTCGCCTGAGTTCATGATGTGCCTCTTTGGTCTGGCCAAGATAGGTGCCGTGACGGTGCCGCTCAATGACCAGGGGTGCTTGTCAGAGAGCCAATATGCCTTGGAGAAGTGCCAGGTGCAGATGGCGGTTGTTGAAGAGCGCTTTGTTGCTGACTATCGCGCGTTGCAACGCGAATACGACCTACTGCCTCTGGGGCTGATGGTGGCGCGCAGCACGCGCTGTCTGGAGGATGCGCTCAACTTCAACCTGCTCAAAGACGAGCAGCCAACCCTACTCAAACAGATATGTGCGCTTGAAAGCGAAGATGCCGCCGAGATACTCTTTACCTCGGGCACCACCTCATACCCCAAAGGCGTTGTCTTGACGCACTGCAATCTGCTGTATGCCGGTGTCTATGGTGTCTGGCAGGTCTCGCTGCGCAACGACGACCGTCTGCTCTCCACCATGCCTGCCTGCCACTCGAACTTTCAGCTTGCGGCATTGATGCCGGTTATTGTCGCCGCCGCCACACTGATCGTGGTGGAGCGCTACAGCGCCCGCAACTTTTGGAGGCAACTCTGCTCCTATGAGGCCACGGTAACCCAATGTGTCTCGATGATGGTGCGCACCCTGTTGCTGCAACCGGTGCAGCCAGACGAGCGGCGGCATCACATCAGGGAGATCCTCTACTTCCTGCCCCTGTCAGATGCTGAGAAGCAGGCCTTTGAGCAGCGCTTTGCCGTGCGGTTGATGAACTCATACGGCTCAACCGAATCGGTCACCTGGGTTATTACCGATCCACCCACCGGCGAGCGACGCTGGCCGTCGGTTGGGCGCGCGGGACTTGGCTACGAGATCAAGATAGTCGATGACGCGGGTCTCGAACTGCCGCCCCATGCTATTGGCGAGATCTGGATCAAAGGCGTGCCGGGCCGCACGCTCATGCAAGGCTACTACAAAGACCAAGAAGAGACCGCTCGCACCTTGAACACCGACGGCTGGATGCGCACGGGCGACAAGGGCTATGTGGATGAGGACGGCTGGTTCTTCTTTGTCGACCGCAACGTCAATCTTATCAAGCGCGCCGGTGAGAACATCTCAACCACCGAGATAGAGACCCTGCTGGCTACCCATCCCGCAATCGCCGAGGCTGCCGTCATTGGCGTACCCGACCTTATCCGCGATGAGGCCGTCAAGGTCTTTATCGTGCCTGCCGAGGGAGCCAGCATTACGCAAGACGAGGTATTGGAATACTGCCGGGAGCATCTGGCGGCGTACAAGGTGCCCAGCTATGTGGAGATTCGCGCCGAACTGCCACATACCAGCAGTATGAAGATAGAGAAGAAGGTGCTGCGCAAAGAGCAGGCGCCACAGACCATCTAACCGAAAGGACAGGACATGACTATCAGCACAGAGATCGTTGGCAAGGAGTTTGGCCCCTTTGTAAGAGAATACACGTTTCGTGACCTCGAGATATGCGCGCTGGGCTGCGGTGCAGGCTTTGATGGCAAGACCGACCTGGAGTACATCAACGAGGTAGACCCCCACAACCCCCAGCTCAAGGTGCTCCCCATCTTTGGTGTGCCGCTTACGGTGCATGAAGAGATGACCAAGACCCTCGACTACGGTTACAACTATGCGGGCTCATTGCATTACGGCTTTGAGATCCTGTTTCATGCCCCCTTTAAGATGAACGATCGCATCGAGACACTGGTAACCCAAGATGCGCTATATGACCGGGGAGAAGGACGTGGCTGTCTTTCAAAGCAAACGGGACGCTCCTACAGCGCCGACGGTACCCACCTCTGCACAACCGAGACCTGGGATTGCTGCATCTACGACGGAGGTTGGGGCGGTCCTGCGGCACCCAAAGACGTGGTTGACATGCCCGATCGTGAACCTGATGTTGTGGTGGAGGAGGTATTTCCGCTCAATCAGCCACTGCTCTATCGTCTGATGGGCGACTGGCACCAACAGCATATCGACTGGTCGTATACCGAGCAAACCGGTCTGGAGCGTCCCATTGCCCATGCCATCAGCTACGCCGGCCTGGTCATGCGCCACGCCATCGCCAGTTTCTTTCCCGGCGAACCCGAGCGCATGACACGCTTTAAGACTCGCGTGACCGCGCCGCTTTTGCCGGGCACCAAGCTGCACACCAAACTCTGGAAGGTTGGCGAGCATGAACTGCGCTTCCAGCTTGTAGATGCGGATGTCGAGCAGACCGGCGCAAAGCCACACCTCAACTTTGGCATCATCGAGTGGAAGTAACTCAAACATGTGACGGGGAGTGCGACAGAAGGGAGGTCTCCTTTTTCGCACGTACCGTCCGCTACGAAGGGCATGCCATGACCGCCAACAAACAGACAACACAGCAAGCGAACACCACGGATACAACCGTCATGCTTGACGATATGGGCATGACCCCCTTTCTTAAGCGGGTTACGTTCTTTGCCAGCGGTGGCCCCTTTTTGGATGGTTACGTATTAGCCATTATCGGTGTTGCCCTGGTACAGCTTGGCGACCATCTGGAGTTGGATGCCGTTTCTAGCGCACTAGTGGGTGTTGCCGCGCTCGTGGGGATCTTTGTTGGTGCCGTGGTGGGTGGCTATGTGACCGACCGCATAGGGCGCAAGGTGATGTTCACCATCGACATCATCGCCATTGCGGTGCTCTCGGTGGCCAGCATGTTTATCTGGAATGTGGCCAGTCTGGTGATCCTGCGTTTTTTGCTGGGCGTGATGATTGGCGCCGATTATCCCATAGCAACCGCGTTGGTCGCTGAATTCACACCGCGGCGGCACCGCACTATCTCGATGGGCGTTTTGGCTGCCATGTGGTATGTGGGCGCAACGGCTGCTGGCCTGGTAGGCTATTTTTGCATAGGGCTTGAGGATGGCTGGCGTTGGATGTTTGGCAGCGCGGTTATTCCTTGCATCCTTATCCTGGTTGGACGTTTGGATATTCCGGAGTCTCCCCGTTGGCTGACCCGCAAAGGGCGCCATGAAGAGGCGCGCGCAATT
>JAITTM010000139.1 GCA_031286975.1 Coriobacteriales bacterium | reverse complement strand
AAGGTGAGCCATCTGCCCGTTGAGAAGATCCCTGATGCTGACCGAGCCGAGGTAATCGCGCAGCAAGCGGTTAGCGCCCTCCCACACGTTGTGGAACTGGCAACCCCTGTGGCGGGTGCACCAGTCCTTATCCGCCGTACAGATCGCCACGCTCACAGGGCCCTGCACCGCCTCGATAAGCTCAAGCAAGGTGAGCACCTCGGGATCCTTTGCCAGCAGCATGCCGCCACGTGCCCCACGAATCGACGTGATAAAGCCAGAGAGCACAAGATCATGCTGGATGCTACGAGCAAACGCGTAGGGCACCCCCTGCGCCTCGGCGGCCTCGCGCACGCTGAGGGGTCTGCCCTCGTTGAGCGACAAAGCGGCAATAAGTCTGATTGAATAGTCTGTCCTTCTGCTGATTTCCATTATCCGCCTACCCTCCCCTGATCACAAACATCGACGCAAGCTTGCCTGCTCAAGTTGTGACAATCTTATATGTGATTATACGGTAGCTTATTAAATCAGCTCTGCCAATATAAATGCGAGTAATTTCATAACATTTACGCAGCTCTATTTGATTTGCGGCGAGTCTCTACCAGATTGACGTGTCCAAACCAGCATCTAAGTCGAGGTTGGAAGCGAATTCCGCCACCGCGACATCCTCGAGCTCGCGGTAGATCGCGGAGCCGTGGTCGATAAAGGAGGCCAGCTGTGCGAGCACCTCACCAAAGGAGACTTCGCGATGACGCCCCGTGCGCAACGAATCACGATAGGCAGTCTCGACCGAGGCTCTGCCCGCTACCACTAGGTCGCGCCGCGAGATGCCCTCCGACAAACGCGAGAGTCGCTCAAAATCCAAGGACTTGAATGAGGGATGATCCTTTGAGAAGCGCAGCCAGATGTCTTTGCGCTCGTCCAACTTGGGAGGAGCGACCTCGATCTCAACCAGAGGGCTGATAAGCCCCGCCAGAGGCTCGCGCACCACGTTGGGCTTTTGGGCAGTAACGATGACAAACACGCCGTCCTTGTTGATAAGCGCGCGCAGATAAGCCATCACTTCAGCCTGAACCGAGCGTCCGCCGTTCCTGCGTTGCTGACAATCATTGCGCAGCAAGGCCTTTTGCTCGTTGGCAAACATATCCTGCAAGAAGTCGATGTTCTCGATGAGCACCGTACAGGGCATAGGAATCTCGGTGAGGTCGGGAGGGCCAAAGGGGCTGCCCCTGAAAGGACCGCTGAGCTTGATGGAGCCACTCCCCTGCTTATCCAGGTCAACCGCGATATCGAGCACCGGCCAGCCGATCTCGGCAGCAGTGGCGTGAGCAAAGAAGGCGACATCCTCGCGCGAGGGACCGTAGAACACAAAGGACTCGAGCAGGGCGAGATCCTGCACGCCATGCAGGGTAGCGGCTTGCTCGACAAAGCTCTTGAAGGCAAAATCGCCCGCAGGTTGAAACCCAAACTCACGCATACGCTCAAGCGTTGAGCCATAGCCTGCGATAAGCGCGTAGTTGAGAACAGCCTGTTGCTCCTGCTGCTTGTGCACAGCCTTAGGGGGAGTCCCCGCAGGAGCAAGCGCGGCACGTTGCAGTTTTTGGACGGCAAGCTGCGGTTTATCATCGAGCCCGATGTGATCGAGCACCTGCTTGAGCGAATCCATCAACTCATCGCTGTCAACCTGCATGATCTCGGCTGAGACCATGCTTGCCATGTTTTTAAGATCATCACGGGAAAGCCCGAACTCCTCAAGTTGCGAAACGGCGAGCTCCTGAAGTTTGCGAGTACCTTGCTCGATCTCTTGCGGGTCGACATAGGGCATCAGGTCGCTGAGGATGGTTTCTGCCATAGAGCGGTCACCCAGCTCATAGGCGAGCTGCCACGCCTCCTGCAAGCCCTTGATGGCGCGACCAGAGGGGCTGAAGGTCGGCTGGCTGAGGGTCTCGAAGGCAGCGCAGTATAAGTGGATCGCCAGACGTGCGTTGCCCTGCATCGCGGCGGCATCTGCGGCATCCAAAAAGGCGTCAGCGCTTCGATGTTGCTCGCTGATGGGCGAGCTATTTGGCTCCCTGGAGTCATTTTGGTCTGTATCAAAAAGCATGGTGCCTTCCTTCATGCATACAATCGTTCTTGTGCCATTCCCGCTACCACCGTCCTGCACGGCTGGTTTGCAGGTTCACTCAGCTTTACACAGTGAGCCGCACTGCTCAACCCCCTCACGATGAGAAAACCTGTGATTGCCTTATGATAGAGGGTGTGGTGCACGAAAAGCAGCACAAGGAGTGCTTTTTACCAAAGTGTTGTAAAGTCTCCATAAAACGCTTGGCACAGGCGCACATCCAAGCAGGCAGCCTTGAGGATCTTGCAACCACCTTGTTGTTTAATGCGGGATGCGCTCAGTTGCCCGGCGTGAATTCCCAGTCGACTATCTGCCAGCCTTTGGCTTTGGCATCGCGCGCCAGACGCAGATCAGGGTTGACGGCTACGGGATGTTGGGCGACATCCATGAGGTACTCGTCGCTGTGGTGATCCCCATACATGCTCGTCAGAACCCAGTTGTTGGCACCAAAGCACTCGTTGGCAAAGGCGGTCAGCTGGATGAGCTTCTGCTCGCCCTCGGGGGGCTGACCCACCACATTACCACTGTAGTAACCGTCAACCACCTCCATCTCGGTGCAGATGACGTGATAGGCACCCACAACGGCGGCGGCCTGCTCGAGAAGCGGTCTGAAGGAGGCGCTGACCAGGATGACCTTCTCCCCATTTTGACGATGCTGCTCGATGGCGGCAAGGGCAGCAGGACGCAAGCGCGGTGCCAGCTGGGCGGTATAGAGGTCGGCCATCATCTGGTTGACCTCCTGCGCCGGCAGATGCGCAAGGCTCCTGAAGATGCGTTTGCGCACCACCGATTGCTCGGCAGGAAGCCGCAACTTGTAGCGCAAGCCCCAGAGCCCCACCTTGAGGCCAGCGCCCACGGAGAGAACACGTTTCCTGAGCAGTGCGTATGTCAGGCTCACCGGCGAATGCCCCTCGAGAATGGTGCCGTCGAAGTCGAATACCACCAGTCGCTGCCGGTTTATCGTTTGTGAGAAAGGCGGGCTGCCTTCTTTGCTGCATTTGTCCCCTTTGCCGCTCGCTAGTTCTGCTTTCAGCGCCGTCAAGGCACGGGCGCGATGCGAGATCGCGTTTTTCTGCTCAGACGACAGGCTCGCCATGCTGCGCTCAAAGCCGTATTCTTCGGGCAGGAACAGCGGGTCATAGCCAAAGCCGCCAGCGCCCTCCGGCGCAAACGCGATGCGCCCCTCACAGCTGCCCGTTGCCACCAGCTCGGTGCCGTCGCTGTCGATGAAGACGATTGCGCACACAAAGCGTGCCTGGCGCGCCGCGAGCTCGGTTGCCCCCACGCGCTCGAGCTCGGCGAGCAACTTGGCGTTGTTGCCGGCATCGTCGCCGTCGCTGCCGGCATAGCGCGACGAGAGCGGCCCCGGCGCGCCGCCAAGGGCGTCCACCACGAGGCCGGAGTCGTCTGCGAGCGTGGCAAGCCCGGTCTTCTCCCAGGCCGAACGCGCCTTGATGCGGGCGTTGCCCTCAAAGGTCGTGGCATCCTCAACGGGCGACGTGCTGATGCCCAGCGCACAGAGCGGCTTGAAGTCCCAGCCGTCGATGTGCAATATCTGGCCGATCTCGTGCGCCTTATGAGCGTTTTGCGTAGCTACCGCAACGGTTTTCATGGCCGCTGTTCCCCATTCATCTCCTGTATATCGCATATCAGCCTTGTGCTCTGTTAAGCCGTAAACTTCAGCAACCGACGGTCTTTTTTTGCGCCATGCTGCGTTAGGTATGTCTCTCCGTACGTCCAGTACGCAAAGACATACCTGCCTTGCCTGGCACAAAAAATCCTCGCCGCTGCAAGAAGTTTTCAGCTTAACAGAGCACCAGCACCAACGAGCGCCGACACCCCTCTAATCCTGCGCCAACGCGCATTTTTGTGCCTCGAGCAGTTGCGCAAGCCCGATGCTCCCAAGGTCGAGCAGCGCGTCGAGCCGCCCGCGGTCAAAGGTTGCCTGCTCGCCTGTGCCTTGCAACTCGATGTACTCGCCCTTGC
>JAITTM010000135.1 GCA_031286975.1 Coriobacteriales bacterium | reverse complement strand
GTTGGTGCGCGAGAGCACCCGGCTGCCGATAGCTGCTTGGATGGGCACCTCGAACATCTGTCGCGGGATGATCTGTTTGAGTTTTTGGGTCAGCACGCTGCCGCGCTCGTAGGCCTTGTCTTTGTGCACGATGAAGCTCAGCGCGTCCACCACCTTGCCACTGAGCAGGATATCGAGCTTCACCAGATCCGAGCTCTTGTAGCCGGAGACCTCATAATCGAGCGAGGCATAACCCTTGGTGCGGCTCTTGAGCTGGTCGAAGTAATCCATGATGAGCTCGCTGAGGGGTATCTCCCACTTCATCTCGACCGTACTGGTCGAGAGGTACTGCATGTTGGCAAAGGTGCCGCGCCTGCCCACGCTCAAATCCATCACGGCTCCCACGTAATCGGGCGGGATAAGGATGGTTGCCGTCAGAAAAGGCTCCTCGATGTGCTCAATGTGCGAGGCATCCGGCATATCCTGCGGCGAATGCACCGTGAGCATCTCTCCGTTGGTCAGATAGACGTGATACTCGACACTGGGGGCCGTTGCCAGCAGGTCGAGGTCGAACTCGCGCTCAAGCCGCTCTTTGATGACCTCCATATGCAGAAGTCCCAAAAAGCCTACGCGGAAGCCAAAGCCCAACGCGTGGCTGGTCTCCGGCTCATAGATAAGGGCGGGGTCGTTGAGCGAGAGCTTATCCAGGGCATCACGCAGATCCTCATATTGGTCCCCCTCCAGGGGGAAGAGACCCGTAAAGACCATCGGCTTGACCTCGCGGTATCCCGGCAGCGCCGTGGTCACTCCCCCTTTGGCAAGCGTTACGGTGTCTCCCACCTTGACATCAGCGGGATCTTTGAGCCCCGTAATGAGATAGCCCACCTCACCCACGCCCAGCTCATCCACTGGGATGTTGGCAGGACGTCGCACCCCCACCTCCTCAACCAAGGTGGTGATGCCGGTTGCCATGAAGGTGATGTGCATGTTCTTTGAGAGAGCCCCATCAACCACGCGGATAAGGGCAACCACACCGCGGTAAGCATCGAAGTAGGAGTCGAAGATAAGGGCGGAAAGTGGCGCTGTGGGATCACCCTCTGGCGCGGGGACACGGGAGACCACCGCCTCAAGTAGCTCCTGGATACCGATGCCTGTTTTTGCCGAGGCGAGGATCGCGTCGTCTGCGGGAAGAGCCAAGCCCTCCTCGATCTCGCCACGCACCCGCTCGACATCGGCGGCAGGCAGGTCGATTTTGTTGATGCAGGGTATGATCTCAAGGTTCGCGTTCATCGCTATAAGCGCATTGGCCACCGTCTGCGCCTCGACACCCTGGGTCGCATCGACAACCAGTACCGCACCCTCACAGGCGGCAAGTGAGCGCGAGACCTCATAGGTGAAATCGACATGCCCCGGCGTGTCGATGAGGTTGAAGTGATAGGTCTCGCCGTCTGCAGCGTCATAGAGCACGCGAACCGCCTGTGATTTGATGGTGATGCCGCGTTCGCGTTCGATGTCCATCGAGTCAAGCACCTGCTCGACCATGTCGCGCTCGGCAACGGTGTGGGTGTACTCCAACACGCGGTCGGCCAGGGTCGATTTGCCGTGGTCGATATGCGCGATGATGGAAAAATTCCTGATGTGTCTTGGGTCAGTCATGGTGCGCTAATGATACCTCTTTTGGATGCTATGAGAAACGGGCACCCTTGGGCACCCGTTTCGGTACGGATTGTGATGCGGTCGAGGTCTTACTCCTCGACCACTGCCTCTTCAGCAGCAGGTTCTTCAGCGACTTCTTCAGCTGCCACCTCTTCTGCGGGAGCTTCCTGTGCACCGCTGTCTTGAGCAGGCTCTTCTGCGGGTACCTCATCGACAGCGGCAGCTTCTTCGACGACCTCCTCCGCAGGTTCTTCAGCGGGGGTTTCTCCAGCCTCTTCAGCTGCCTCGGCTTCGACGTCCTCGGTGGGTGTCTCATCCACAGCTGACTCATCCGTGTTCTTTTTCGCCTTTGGCTTGGGGGCGGCTGCCGGGTCGAGCTCAGCAACCTCGATCTCGATACCCAAGGTCTCAGCGGCGGCCTTCATCGAAAGGGAGATGCGACGACGCTCAGCGTCGATATCGATGACCTTGACATGCACGGCATCGCCCACATGCACGACCTGCGCGGGTGCCTCGATGTGCTTGCCCGCCATCTCTGAGATGTGCACCAGACCCTCGATGTTATCGCCCAACTCGACAAAAGCGCCAAAGTTGACCAGCTTGGTGACCTTGCCCTCAAGTATCGCTCCGATGGGGAAGTTCTTGACCAATTGACGCCACGGATCCTCGGTGGTCTGCTTGAGACCGAGCGAGATACGCTCGCGGTTCATCTCGACCTCAAGAACCTCAACCTCTACCTCGTCGCCAACCTTGACGACCTCGGAGGGATGGCTCACATGGTTCCACGAAAGTTCGCTGATATGCACCAGGCCATCAATGCCGCCCAGATCGACAAAGGCGCCAAAGTCGACAATGGAGCTGACAGTACCCGTCAGACGCATACCCTTGACAAGCTTCTCGAGAATCTCAGAACGCTCGTGTTTGCGACCCTCTTCAAGCACCACGCGGCGCGAGAGCACCACATTATTGCGGTTGCGATCCATCTCGATGACACGGGCTTCGATCTGCTCGCCGGTAAAGGACTCGAGATCCTTGACGCGCCGCAGGTCGACCAATGAAGCGGGCAAGAAGCCCCGAAGACCGATGTCGAGGATAAGACCGCCCTTGACGACCTCGATAACCTCGCCGGTCACGTTCTCGCCAGAGTTGAACTTGGCTTCGATGTCGATCCAGGCACGCTCATACTCGGCGCGCTTCTTGGAGAGGATCAAACGACCGTCCTTATCCTCCTTCTGCAGTACGAGTGCCTCGATCTTCTCATTGATCTCCACGATCTCTGACGGATCAGCGTCCTTGCGGATTGAGAGCTCACGAGCAGGGATGACTCCCTCTGATTTGAACCCGATATCGAGTAACACCTCATCATGTTCGATCTTGACGACAGTGCCTGTTACCAGGTCTCCCTCGTCAAAGTCGGTGATGGTGTTGTCGATGAGTGCGTTAAACTGCTCATCGTCAATATCGCCAAGTTCGATTACCGATGTGTTTCTGATCTCGCTCAAAACGGACCCCTTCCAAAATTCGGGGGCCCCTTTGTCATGCTCTACTCCACAAACGTGTGTCCGTGAGGTCAAACGTGAAACATGTCTCGGGGCCAATATAATCTGTCCATGCGCACAGTACGCACAGATACAGGCAACCCAGTATAGGGGTAAACTCCTTGCGCGACAAGTATTCAAAACGGCAAATGCAACAAATCAGCCGAGGGCTAGCCGAGCTTGACGATGGGGGCGTAGCCCTTAAGGAGCTTTTTGGTCTCGCCGGTTTTTGTAAAGCGGATGTGGAGCGCATCGCCGTCTGCGCTTGTGACGATACCCCGGCCAAAGATCTTATGATCGACGGTGTCACCTACGGCAAAAGTCTCTTTGTCGCGCTTCTCCTTAAGGCGTGCAGCCTCCGCTTTGACGGCTTCTGCGCCTGCGGCAGCACTCGAGTTGAAGCCAGAGCCCAAACCTGAACCGTAGACCCGACCCCCCTGATAAGTGGCGGTGCCCTTGCTGCTACCGCTGCCATAGATGCCGCGGCGGTCTCCGCGCTTCTCATGGCCGAGCCCCGCGTAGCCGCTGGAGCCCACGCCTGCTACCACCACCTGATCGCGCGGCAATTCGCCGATAAAGCGCGACGGCGGGTTTGCCTGGGTGTTGCCAAAAAGTGAGCGGGTCAGCGTGTAGGTGATGTGCAGCAACTCCCTGGCTCGTGTGATGGCGACATAGGCAAGCCTGCGCTCCTCCTCAAGCCCTGTGGGGCTATCTGCCGATGCAATGTGAGGAAAGAGGGACTCCTCAAGGCCCGCGATAAAGACGACGGGGAACTCGAGACCCTTTGCCGAGTGGATGGTCATGAGCGTCAGATAGTCGTCACCCTCGGTGAGTGAATCAAGGTCACTGCGCAACGCGAGCCACTCCATGAAGCTCGCGAGGGTAACCGGCTGGAGCAGAGCCTCGTCGCCGCTGCCCGCATCCTCGACTTCGGCTCGATGTGTCTCGTCGTACTCCTGCACCACTCCAAAGAACTCGTGGATGTTCTCAATCCTGCCGCGTGCCTCCTCGGTGCGCTCCGCCTCAAGGGTGCTGAGCAGCTCGCTTCTTGCGATGATCATCTCCACGATGTCGCGCAGGGAACCCGTATAACCGCGCGCGTCTTTGAACAGTTGCGCGAACTGTACCAGAGCCGTGCTGGTCTTGTGGGGGAAGTCGAACTCGGTCACGCTCAGCTCGACGGCATCCATGAAGCTGCAATCATTGCTATGAGCATAGGACTCCAGACGCTCGACCGTGGTTTTGCCAATGCCCCGGCGCGGTGTATTGATGATGCGCTTGGCGGCGATATCATCCGCCGGATTGACCACCACCTTGAGGTATGCCATGACGTCACGTATCTCAGCGCGGTCAAAAAAGCGCGTACCTCCCACGAGGCGATAGGGTACGCCCGCGCGCAGAAGCATATCCTCAAGAACACGTGACTGAGCGTTCGTACGATAGAAGACCGCAAAGTCGCGGTAGGCTCGCCCTCTGCTGTGCAGCTTCTCGACCTCCGTGGCGATCCAACGACCCTCGTCGCGCTCGTCTGATGCCTGATATAAGGCGACCTTCTCCCCTGCGTCACCTTCTGTGAACAGGCGTTTTTGCTTGCGATTGATGTTATGGGCGATAAGTTCGTTTGCGGCAGCGAGTATGGTTGCCGTCGAGCGATAGTTCTGCTCGAGCTTGATAACCTGCGCCTCGGGGTAGTCCTTCTCGAACTCCAAGATGTTGCGCAGGTCGGCACCGCGCCATGAGTAGATGGACTGGTCGTCGTCGCCCACCACCATGATATTGCGGTATTTGGCCGCGATGAGCTGGGTGATGCGGTATTGCGCATGGTTAGTGTCCTGATACTCGTCGACCAGCAGATAGCGAAAACGCTCCTGATAGGCTTCAAGTATCTGCGGGTTCTTCTTAAGCAGCACATAGGCATTAAACAGCAGGTCGTCGAAATCCATGGCGTCGGCACGCTTGAGCCGCTCCTGCAGGCGGGTATAGACGCGTGCGGTCAGGCCGTCGTAGCCGTTGCCGTTGCCGTTGGTCTCCGCATAGGTCGCAGGGCCTATCAGCTCGTTTTTGGCCTTGGATATCCTGTCGCGCACGCCGTTAGGAGGAAAGCGCTTGGCGTCGATGTCAAACTCCGCGTATATCTCCTTAACCAGACGCTTCGAGTCGTCGTCGTCATAGATGGTGAAGTTTCGCGTGTAACCCAGTGCCTCGGCGTCGGCACGGAGCAGCCGCACGCACATGGCGTGGAAGGTCGAGACCCACATGCCGCGCAGGCCGCGCGCCAAAAGGCGTCCCAGGCGTTCGCGCATCTCCGCTGCCGCCTTGTTGGTAAAGGTTATCGCAAGAATCTGATAGGGAGAAACCCCCAGGTCATCCACCAGGTGGGCAATGCGATAGGTCAACACACGGGTCTTGCCCGAGCCGGCACCCGCCAAAAGCAGGAGCGGCCCCTCAGTGGTGAGAGCCGCTGCTCGCTGCGTGCTATTCAATTGATCCAAGTCTACTGTCATGAAGGTCGACGCGCCTTAGACGATCGTCTTGCCAACGGCGGCGGCGATGGCGCGCAGTTGAACCAGGAGCTCTTCGAACTGTGATATCGTCAACTGTTGTGGTCCATCCGATTTTGCCTGGGCAGGGTTGGGGTGCACCTCAATCATCAGAGCATCGGCACCTGCAGCGACTGCCGCCTTTGCCAGCGCGGGAACCAGATCGACCTGCCCCGCGGGGTGCGATACATCCACGCAGATGGGCAGCAGTGAGCGCTTGTGTATAACCGGTACAGCGGCGATATCAAGCGTGAAACGCGTTGAGGTCTCAAAGGTCCTGAGGCCCCGCTCGCAAAGCATGATGTTGGGATTACCGCCCATGGTAAGGTATTCGGCGGCGGTAAGCCACTCGTCGATGGTCGAGGCCATGCCGCGCTTGAACAGGATGGGCTTGTGGTTGGCGGCTGTGGCATAACCCACGGCCTTAAGCAGCTCGAAGTTGGCCATATTGCGGGTGCCGATCTGCAGCGCATCCACATAGTCGAGCATCATATCGACATGGGCGGTGTCAACCACCTCAACCAAGGTGCCCAGGTGATGTGCCGTGCCCACCTCTTTGATGATGCGCAGACCTTCTTCTCCCAAACCTTGAAAAGAATAGGGGCTGCTTCGCGGCTTGAAGGCACCACCGCGTATCCAGGAGAGACCCATGCGCTCCAAGGCGGAAGCAACCTCCTCCATCTGCTCGGGGTCCTCGATGGAGCAGGGTCCGGCAAGCATGGTGATGGTACCCTGCTTGTGATAAGGAACGTAGGTCATGCGCGCATCTCCTTACTGACTTTGAGGATAACGCTATAGATCGTGCGCAGGTCGTCGCCGTAAAGGGGACCGTTGTTAACCTGCGCCAGACGCTCGAATATCTCCTCCTCGCGCCTGGGGTCAAAAAGCCCCAGCTGCGCACTCGGCTTGAGTGAGCGTATCGCCAGTGCCTCGGTGGCACGTTGATTGAGCAGGTCGACGATCTGCGCGTCGATGCTATCGATCCGCTGCCTATGCTCTTCGATGCTCTTGAGGGCATCATCCTGATCCGGCATACCAGCTCCTTTCAGTTTTGGATAATGACAAAGAATACCATAAGGTGTCGTGAAAAATTGCGAGTGCGCCAGATTGCGGGGCTCTCTGGTCGCTTTGCCACCGCTTCGCTCCACGCCGCTATTTGTGGTAGGGCTCGCCCCTGTTGATCTTGAATGCTCGATAGAGTTGTTCGAGCAACACCACGCGGGCAAGGTTATGCGGCAAGGTGATGCGCCCAAACGAGAGCAGGAGGTCAGCCCCTTGCTTGAGTGTCGTGTCCAGCCCGGTCGAGCCGCCGATGACAAAACTCATATGGCTGATGCCCTGGTTCTGCAAGCTGGTGAGAAGCCCAGCGAGTTCCGTGCTCGTGAGCTGCCTGCCTGCGCTATCGAGCATGATGCTATAGGTTGCGCCTGCCGCGCCCAGGAGTCTGCCTATATCCTGCGCCTCCGCTTGACGCACGGCGACATCTGAGTCAAGCGATTTGGTGCTGCGGTCGGCGACCTCGCGCAGCTGTAGCTGCGCATAGGGCGTGCAACGCTTGAGATACTCGTCGCAGGCATCGCTCCAATAGCGCTCCTTGAGCTTGCCAACGGCAATCACGTCTATCTTAAGTGCGGGCATCTTGCGGCTTTCTCCCCTATGGTGGTCTGTGGTTCGTCCATGCAAGAATAGCATATAGGCGCTCACGTTCTTGATAGAGACACCAAGGGGATTCCTACCGATGCGCGGGATAGGAGCCGCGGCGGTGCCACTTGCCCCTGAACCGCAAAATTCGAACACAAATCCATAAGAAACAGCAAACCCCACTTTTCGGGTGTGCGGGCCAACGGTGTTCGCATGCTATGTTTGGGCTGGTTATAGTACCGGTCATCTTGACTGCAAAGAAGGGAGGAAGGCATCACCGCGTCTCAGGCTGGGAACATCAATGTATAGGAAAGAAAGGGGAACCAATGTCTGGTGAGAAGAACGTCACAAGAAGAGGATTTTTGAAAGGCGCGCTGACCCTTGGTGCCGTTGCGGCCACGGCGAGTCTCGCAGGTTGTGGAACACCTCAGGCGAACGGCTCTGGCACCTCAACTGATACGACAGCCGTTTCATGGACACAGGAGGCAGATATCATCGTTGTAGGAGGTGGTGCCAGCGGTTGCGCCGCAGCTCTTGCAGCAGGAGAAGCCGGGGCAAGCGTTATTCTGCTTGAGGCCTCGTCGGCTCTTGGTGGATGCGGCTCTTTGTGTGTAGGCTCCATGACAACGCCAGTCACTAAGCTACAGGCCGAAAAGGGCATTGATGACAGCGTGGAGCTCTATCTTGCGGATGTTGAGGAGAATATCGGTGAAGAGCCGATCAAGCGCGCTGGCGATGACTGGAACCTGTTCTTGATCCAAGCAAACGAAGGAGGAAAGAGCGTTGACTGGCTAATCGACCACGGTGTCATGTTCAATGGACCTCTGGCTTATCCGCACCATAGCAAAGACCGTATGCATATGCTCTCTCCAACCTCAGCAGCATGGCCACCAGTGCTTCAGCCAAAGATCGAGGCGGCTGGTGTCGAGATCAAATTCCAGACTAAAGGTATCGAGCTAGTCATGGATGGCAG
>JAITTM010000107.1 GCA_031286975.1 Coriobacteriales bacterium | reverse complement strand
AACCAGAGCAGCACTACCATCCCTGCCACAGGCGATGCCAGCAGCCTGCCTTTGCTCTTTATAGTGGCGCTGGCTGGAGCAGCCGGACTATACCTGATACGCAAGCGACGATTGAGCGGCTTAGGTGGTGACCGAGCGCTCTGTGAAGCCAGCGCTCCCGGCACCGGGAACTCTAGCTTTGCCGCATAAGCCACGAAAGAGGAGCGAAGCGTGCTTGGCACGTGAGCGACGATTGAGCGGCTTAGGTGGTGAAGCTAGAGTTCCCGGCGGCTTTCTATGGCGCGGGCGAGGGTAACACTATCGGCAAATTCCAGGTCGCCGCCTACGGGTAGGCCGCTGGCGAGGCGACTTGTTTTTATGCCTAGGGGTTTGATGAGGCGGGCGAGGTAGACTGCGGTTGTCTCGCCTTCTACGTTGGGATTGGTTGCCAGCAGAACCTCGGTGACGCTGGTATCGACTAGGCGGGCGAGCAGGGCGCTTATGGTGAGCTGATCGGGGCCGATGCCGTCGATGGGGCTGATGGCGCCGCCCAAAACGTGGTAGGCTCCGTTGAATTCGCCGGTGCGCTCGATGGCTGTGACGTCGCGCGGCTCACTGACAACGCAGATGATGCTGGTGTCGCGCTCGAGATTGGCACAGATGGGGCAGAGCTCGGCCTCTGAGTAGTTGAAGCAGCGCTTGCAAAAGTGCACGTGCTCCTTGACGTCAACGATGGCATCCGCCAGGCGCCGCGCATCGGTGTCACTGTTGTTGAGCAACCAGTAGACGATGCGCTGCGCCGATTTGGGGCCAATGCCCGGCAGGCGCTCGAACTCGTCGAGGAGCTTTTGTATGGTGATGGATTGGGTCACTTAGAACCCGGGGAGGTTCATGCCGCCGGTGACAGCCGACATGCGGGCGGCGGCGAGCTCCTGCGCAGAGCGGATCGCCTCGTTGACCGCAGCGGTTACCAGATCCTGCAGCATCTCGACATCCTGCGGATCCACAGCCTCCGGGGCGATGGTAATGCTCTTGATCTCCAGGTCGCCGCCGGCAACCACCTTGACAGCGCCGCCACCAACGGTTGCCTCACAGGTCAGCTGGTTGACCTCCTCCTGCACACGGGCGAGGTCTGCCTGCATCTTGCGCGCCTGTCTCATCATCTGATTCATGTCCATGTTGGTTGTCCTCCTATGTTCAGTCGTTGTATTCCTCTGTGGTAAAGTCACCCTCTGCAAGGTTGATGAGGGATTTGAGGTCGTTTGCCGCGGGCTTGGGTTGGGCTTTGGGGCTCGCGTCCAGCTCGCTGATGGCGATGTCTGTGCCAAAGCTCGCTGCAAGGATCTCCTCGAGCGGGTTGCTTGGAGCGGGTGATGCAGCAGGTGCTGGCGCAGGTGCTGGGGAGAAGGCCGTGGCAGTTGCGGGCTGCGTGCGCACCTCAACTGCGGCGGGCGGCGCGGCGGGTGACATGGGCGCACTTTGCTCGCTGGGCGCACCCAAGGTGTAGGTGACGCGCAGGGGTTGGCCAAAGACGTGCGCGACAATCTGGCTGACGAGCTCGGTGTGTTCTGGGCGCTCGAGCGTTGTCTTTGAGAAGCCTGCGTCGGTGGGTAGTTCGATGAGAAGGCCGGAGCCGTCGGGGTTAAGATGTGCCTTGGAGCCGCCAAACATCATGGCGATGTTCTTGCGCTTGGCCTTGGTCTCTTTCTCGACAGCCGCCCAAAGCCTGCGCACTGTGTCGGGAGTGAAGGCTGCAGGGGTTGCGGGTTGCGCCTCGGCTGCAGGCGCGCTTGCGGGCTGCGGCGCGCGCGCGACCACGTTCTCGGGTGCCGACTCGCTTGCGGGCTGCGACTCGGCTGCGGCTGCGTGCCCCAACTGCGGCTCGGGTGCCGGTTGCGCCTCGGCTGCAGGCTGCGGCTCGGGCACAGGCGCCGGTTGCACCTCGACAGCCACACGCTCACTCACGCGCTCAATCGCCGCAGCCCCGCCCCCTCGCAGCTCCAAAAGCTCGACCCGGGCAGCGAGTGCCTCTAAAGTGAGGTCGCTGCTGGGGCGGGTCATGCGGGTGAGGGCTATCTCGAGCGCGAGGCGCGCGTTGGCCGCCGTGCGCAAGGTGGTGCTGAGGTCGCCCAGCACCAGGAGGATGTGTGCCAGACGGTCAACGGAACCAAAGGACGATGCCTGATCGCGAAGTTGCCCGATTGCCTCCTCATCTACCGCAAGTATCTCGGCGAGGGAGGCCGTTGAGCCTACGGTTGCCGCCACGTAGAGGTTGCGCATATGGGCAGTGAGGTCGCCGGTGAGCTGGGCGATGTCGGTGCCACTGCGGGTGAACGAGGCTACCCAACCAAAGCAGCCAGCCACGTCGCGGGCAGCGATGAGCGCCGCGATGCCAGAGAGCTGGCTGGTGGTCACCTCACCCAGCAGGGCCTCGGCGGCCGCATAGCTAACCGCGTCGCCGCCAAAAACCGCCACCTGCTCCAAGGCACCGATAGCATCGCGCATGCCGCCTTGCGAACGCTGCGCAATGAGCTCGAGTGCCTTGGGCTCAAAGCTAAAGTCCTCTTGCTCGCAGATGTAGCGTAGGCGCGAGACGATCTCCTGCTCGCTCAGGCGCCGGAAGTCGAAGCGCTGACAGCGCGAGAGAATGGTCGCGGGAATCTTGTGGGGATCAGTGGTGCAGAGGATGAACACCACGTGCGAAGGCGGCTCTTCCAGCGTCTTGAGCAGGGCATTGAACGCCGAACCGGAGAGCATGTGCACCTCGTCGATGATGTAGATCTTGTAGCTGCCGCGCGTGGGGGCGTACTGCACGCGCCCGATGATCTCTTCGCGGACGTTCTCGACGCCGGTGCGCGATGCAGCATCGAGCTCATAGACATCCGGGTGGATTCCGTTGGCGATCTCGAGGCATTGTGGGCAGCTGCCATCGGGCTGCGGCGTGGGAGCCTGCTCGCAGAGCAACGCCTTGGCCAGCAGGCGCGCCGTGGTGGTTTTGCCCGTGCCCCGCGGCCCGGTAAAGAGATACGCATGGTTAACGGTGCCGGTCAGCACGGCGTTCTTGAGCGTCTGCTCGATGTGCTCCTGCCCCACCACGTCGATAAAGGTCTCAGGGCGGTATTTGCGGTAGAGCGAAAGCGCCACGGGGCTCTCCTTGGTGTTGGGTTTAGATGGTTAAGTATAGTTGATTTTAGCTTCGCTGTGGCAACATTGAACGCCTATAGTCCGCCTATAATCCGACGAGAGTCACCAAGGGGCTCAAAAGTGTCGCGTGGAGGATAGACATCGCGAGCGTCGGAATAACCCCCGACTTGAAAAAATCAATGAGACTCCAATAACCGTGCCGATAAGAAAGCAGGTTATTGCCATCTATGCCCATAAGGAAGGTCGTTGACGAGTTGATCCCTACCATCATGCCGAGCACAACGGGATTGACGCCGATCACATCTGACATCGCCGTCAAAGGTATCATGCAGATCGCGATAAAAGCGGGACCCACCGGTATCACAATCTTAAGCAGAGGAAGGATGAATGCGGCCGCACCTATCAACATCGGCCCGCTCAGCCCTAACTTCCCGATTGTCGCACCAAAGAGCCAGTTCGCTGCTCCCTGTTCGCGCACGCCACCAGAGATCGACTGAACACAGCCAATGAGAATGACGATATTCCAGGCGACTGACTGGACATACTCATCCCACTTCAAAGCATCGATGCCCGGTATGAAAAGGATTGCCAGTCCGGCTATGGCGATTGCGCTCGTATCCCAGCCGGTCCAGTTACTGGCTATCCAGGCGCTAAAAACGAGAGCTATGATGACCAGCACTTTGATATCAAATTTCTCCAGCTTACCTATTTCCTGACCTTGTCTGCGGATATGGGCGATTGTCTCATCAGAGATCTTCTCCGGCTTGAATACCTTGACCACGCTGAACCAGCACGCGAATAGTGTAATGATTGCCAAAGGTGTGCATATCATGCCCCACTGAAGGAAGGAAATGCTGATGCCCGTGGAGGCCTCGAATACATTCATCGCCATTATGTTGGTGGAGGATCCCGAAGGCAGACACTGCCCGCCAATCACGGATGAATACGTGATGCCGATTATCAGGGCTTTTCCAAGACGGGA
>JAITTM010000219.1 GCA_031286975.1 Coriobacteriales bacterium | reverse complement strand
CCGACATATGCGGCTGCGCGGCATCCCATGAGGTAGCGCCGCCGCTGGTGGAATAGCGTGTATGCCCGATGGCGATATGCCCGGTCAGAGCCGCCAGTGACGACTCGCTGAACACTTGTGAGACCAACCCCATGTCCTTGGTGGCAACCACCGAGTTGCCATCGCCCACGGCGATGCCAGCGGATTCCTGCCCGCGATGCTGCAGAGCATGCAGGCCAAAATAGGTCATCCGGCTGGCATCCTCACCGGGAGCAAAGATGCCAAAGACGGCGCAGGCCTCCTCAGGGTGGTCGGCCTTCTCATCAAAAAAATCGTTGGTCACGCTCGCAGAGGCGCTTGAGTCGGGGTGCGACAGGGCGCAGGGCATCCGTCAGGCTCCCTTCGGCACGGCGGTGGCTATGGGTCGCGCAACCAAAATCACGCGCTTGCTGTTGTCGGGGCTGTCACAGGTGACCAGCTGATAGACACTGAGGGCCTGCGCACTCTCCGCCTCGTCCACGATAAGCGCCGAGCTGAGCAACAGCTCCTTATAGGCCTCAAAATCCTCGTCGGTACCAAAGCCAAACAGGCGGATAGGCGCATTCTCGTCACAGCGCACCGTCGCAATGGTCTTGAGCTCATAGTTCATGGTGGGAGTGGCGATAAACACGGTGCGATGCTCGTCAAAATATCCCTGCTCCATGAAGTCACGCACGGCGGCAAACATCGAGCCGTCCCGCATGTCATGGCCATAGATCATGTTGTTGCGCGCATCCAGCGTACCCGCGCCCTCATAGTCGAGAAAAACGGCACCCACCCCACTGCCGCTGTCATCAAACAGATGCGTGAGGTAATACTCATTATCAGGCCCTTGGACAATGGGATAATTGATGCGCGTTCCGGGCACCAGCACCCAGGCGACGATCTCGGGGTTCATGGCATGCAAGGCATCCCAGTTAAACGTCAGTTGGTCGAGGGTGAATCCGGCTTCGACCTCCTCGCCGATAGTGAGGGGGGCGCCCGCCTCCTGGGCAATGCTGTCATAGACCTGCTGCGCGCTGAAGTACTTGTAAAACAGGCTTGCGGCTATCGCAATCGCTGCGGTGATGAGCAGGATACTGATGACGAGAAGAACGCGCGAAACCCGCTTGCGCCGTTTATCCGCCTGCGCCTGCTGCACGTCAAGACCCTGCCAGCCATCAAGCGGTGCCAATGGCGGTGGCTCTGGCACCGCCGCACGGTCGCCGCGCCGCTCGCTGGCGCGCTCGTCTGCTGTTGGTTGTGCATGCCTGCCCTGGTAAGAGCTCACCTCAAAACCTCTTTTACTTCTCACTTTATAAAAACACAAACGCTCCCGCTATGCTGTGCAAGCAGGAGCCTTGTAGGTGCGTGCCACAAACGAACTACTTCTTCTTGAGCTCAGAAAAAAAGCCCTTGAGGATAAAGGCGATGACCACAAGCACTATGACGCCAAGAGCTATCCAGATAACATAGTCCGGAATGGGGACACCAAAGAGCTTCTCGAGCCAAGTTGGCTCTTCTACCGTTGCAGCTAAAAGCATGATTCTCCCATCGTGTGCCTCAAAATACGACAACTAGCAACTCACGTTTACTACCCTGCCTATGATACCCGCTTTAGGCACAGATTGCCAATGACGTTTTGGTTACCCTCAAGACTTGAAGGTCACCGGGAGACTCCAACCCTGTTGCCCCTGTCCTCTCACTGCCCTTTCAGCGGTAATCTGGGCAAAATCTTGGCGAAGTCACCGTAGCCTTATAAAGACCTTATGCTATACTCCAAATAGCAAATGGCACCGCTGTGCTATGGTCTTATCTCAGCATTGGGGGAAGGGGTACGCTACATGGCTTTTCAATGGCTTGCACTTGCAGTTGTTGTTGCAGCGAGCCTCTTTGTCTGCATAAAGCTATGCAAAAACCTGCAACAGAGGATATCAGCCCTTGCTGCCTTTTTCATCTTAGCTGTTTTGGCTCTTCTTGTGAACCTGAAAATCATCGCGTTTCCGGCAGAGTGGTTTGTCGTTGTGTGCTTTGTTGCCTTCCTCGTGGCTCCGGTTGTTGTCTTTGCTGCCACCTACGGTATCCTCGGCGCGCTCAGCTCTGCACGGCTACGCCCAGAACTTGCCAGCGAAGGCGCAAGAACGCCGGGTTCTGTGTCGCCTGAACCAAAGCTGGTGCGCCCTGCTAGCGCACCCAAGCCGGAGGTCAAGCCTGCGCCCAAGGTTGAGCAGGCGGCTGCGACATCTGCGGTGGCTGCGGCAACGGCGCGTGGCACCGAGAAGAGGCCTACGCCTACAACACCCAAAGAGAGCACGGCTCCTTTGCCAAAGACCATTGTGCCTGAAGTCATGCAGCCCGCAAAGACGCATGACGACTTTTTGGATTGGCTTAAGGGCACTGCTACAGAGATTGGCAACGCAGAGCAAACCAGAGCGAGACGTAGCGCAGATACCAGACAGGAGTCCGTAGCAACACCGGCAGCAGCTCCCACGTCGGTGCCCGTTGCAGCAGCGCCAACGCCAGCACCGGCGCCCGTTGCAGCTCCCACGCCAGCACCGGCATCCGCGCCTGCTGTAGCGCCTCAACCCGAGATCAGACCTGAGCCTGCCATCGCACCCAGAGCCGACCTCTGGGCTGAGCCTACCATCACGCCAAAGGTCGCGCCCGAAGTCGCGCCCACGGCCGAATCCAAGGTCGATTTCTGGGCTGAGCCTTGGGTTGAGCCCAAAACCGAGCCTTGGGTTGAAACCGCATTTGAACCGACGCCCGTGCCGGCTCCCGTGCCCGTGCCAACGCCGACACCGGCGCCCGTGCCTGCTCCCACCCCCACGCCAGCACCTGCACCTGCACCGGCGCCCGTGCCCCTTGCGACTCCCGCTGCATCCCTTACCTACACAACCTGCTTCA
>JAITTM010000186.1 GCA_031286975.1 Coriobacteriales bacterium | reverse complement strand
ACTGACACCCAGAAAATGTTGTCAAAATCGTACCGTCCCCATCTGTCCCGCTGCGTGCTGCTCGACCCCTATGCCAGGATGCGCGCCAGATCCTGCTCGGGGGTGCTGGTGGGCGCGATGTTGAAGTTCTCCACCAAAAAGTCAAGCACGTTGGACGACACAAAGGCTGGCAGCGAGGGGCCCAGCAAGATGTTGTTGATGCCCAGATACAGCAGCGTCAGCAAGATGCTCACGGCCTTTTGCTCATACCAGCTGAGCACCAAAGTCAGCGGCAGGTCGTTCACGCCGCACTCAAAAGCCTCGGCCAGTGCCAGGGCGACCTTGATGGCCGAGTAGGCATCGTTGCACTGCCCCATGTCCATGATGCGGGGCAGGCCACCTATCGTGCCAAGATCGAGGTCGTTGAAGCGGTACTTGCCGCAGGCCAGCGTGAGGATGATGCTGTTAGCAGGCGCCTGCTGCACAAAACGGGTGTAATAGTTGCGACCCGGCTTGGCACCGTCGCAGCCACCCACCAAGAAGAAGTGGCTGATGGCGCCAGCTTTAACGGCATCTATCACGGTATCGGCAACGCTGAGCACCGTGCCGTGGGCAAAGCCGCAGAGCAGCTCGGTGCCGCCGTTGATGCCCGCCTGCTGCACGGGCTCCGCATAGCCTCCCAGCTCCAGCGCGCGTTCAATCACGGGTGAGAAGTCCTTCTTTGCACCTATGTGCACCAGCCCCGGATAGCCCACCGCCGAGGTGGTGAAGGCGCGATCCGCATAGCTGGCGCGGGGCGGCATCAGGCAGTTGGTGGTAAAGAGCACGGGCGCAGGAATACTGTCAAACTCGACCTGCTGGTTTTGCCACGCGGTGCCAAAGTTGCCCTTGAGCTGCGGATAGGCCGCAAGCTCGGGGTAGGCGTGGGCCGGCAGCAGCTCGCCGTGGGTATAGACGCTCACACCCTTGCCCTCGGTCTGCTCCAAAAGAAGCTTAAGGTCGTGCAGGTCGTGCCCGCTTGCCACGATAAAAGGGCCCGCCTCGATCACGCGTGACACGGACGTAGGCGCTGGCGTGCCATAGCTTTGCGTGTTGGCGCTGTCCAAAAGCTCCATGACCGCAAAATTGCTCTTGCCGACCTCAAGCACCAAGGGGAGAAGTTCGGGCTTGCCATAGTCAACCTCGCCCAACGCCGCCAGCGCCTTGACGAAGAAGGCGTTGACCTCGTCGTTCACGTATCCCAGCACGCGCGCATGCTGGGCATAGGCCGCGATGCCGCGGATACCCAGCAGGATGAGGGTTTTGAGGGAGCGGATGTCCTCGTCTGCGCCCCAGACCTCTTGCAGATTGTAGCCGTCCGCGGTGGGAGTGGGGGCGGAGCCCGCGGGGATGGCGGCACCCAACGCGAGGCGCTCCTGATGCGCCTGCTCGATTAAGGCATCAATGGCCGCGTTGTCGAAGTTGACGTTGGTGCCCGTGGCAAAAAGCCCATCCACCAGGATACGATAGGTCTCAGCGCTAGGCTCAGCGCTCTGCGCCGCGCGCGCGAGCGCAACCAAGGCACCCGTTAGGGCATCCTGCAAGTTGGCGGTATCCTCCTGCTTGCCGCAGACCCCTGCCCCACCTGTGCAAGCCGCGCCGCCTGCCGTCTGCTCACACTGGAAACAAAACATCTTAGACATCGTTGCTCCTCCTTACGCATTGTTGGTTGTCTGTTGCTGTACACCTTCTTGTTGGCGCAAGCCACCTGTTTGGTTTGCTTTCCTCCCCAAATCATAGGATACTGTGCGCGACCAGTATGTTGCATTTGCAACCAGAAGAAGGAAAGATGACGGTAACTCAGGCGGGCGGACAAAAGAAGGCACCCACGCAGGCAGGCGCTCAGGCACAGGCAAGCACGCGGGCGCACGGGCGGGCGCAGCCGGATGCAGGCGCGCGGGCACCCGGGCGAACCCCCACGCAGACGGATGCAGGCGCGCGGGCGCGCGGGCGAACCCCCACGCAGGCAGGCGCTCAAGCACAGGAGAAAACCCCGCAATCCCCCTCAGCTTCGCTTGTGGCGCTGCTGGGAAATGACGGGCTTATCCCCACCCTCACCCGCTGTCCCTTGTTCAGGGGTATCAACGAGGCAGACCTGGCAACGCTTTTGAGCTGTCTGGGAGCAACGCGCGCAAGCGTTGCCAAGGGCGGCTTTGTGTTCAGGGCAGGCGACGCGGCACGCAAGGTGGGCGTTGTGCTCAGCGGCGACATCCATATCATGCAGGAGGATTTTTGGGGTAACCGCAGCATCCTTGCCCGCATCGAGCCCGGTGAGCTGTTTGCCGAGGCCTTTAGTTGCTCGCAGATCGACACACTGCCCGTGAGCGTGGTTGCCACCCGGCCCTCCGAGGTGCTGCTGGTCGACTACAAGCGCATCATCACGACCTGCTCATCAGCCTGCACCTTCCACGCGAGCCTCATCCACAACATGCTGCGGATCCTGGCACGCAACAACATCGGGCTCACGCAGAAGATGGAGCACATCACACAGCGCAGCACACGCGAGAAGCTCTTCTCCTACCTCTCGGCGCAGGCCAAGCAGGCGGGCTCCAACCGTTTTTGCATCCCCTTTGACCGCCAGGAGCTGGCAGATTACCTCTCGGTTGACCGCAGCGCGATGTCAAGCGAGCTGGGCAAGATGCGCGACGCTGGCATCCTGCGCTTTGAGAAGAATCGCTTCGAGTTGCTGTAGTTGCAGCGTAAGCAACAGACTTCAGAACCTTCAAGAGAGCCCCACGAGAGCCTTAAGAGCAACCCGTAGGGTGACAGTTGGGGACGGTACGGCGGTGACAGTTGGTGACAGTTGGTGACAGTTGG
>JAITTM010000137.1 GCA_031286975.1 Coriobacteriales bacterium | reverse complement strand
CCACGGGCGCACCGTGCGAAGACCGCCCAAGCCGCGCGGCGGGAGACAGCGTAAGCCCCCCACGGGCCCGCTGCCGCCGAAGGTGACAGCTCCCTCACAGACGCCCACCGAGATGAGGGTCTGGCAGAGTATCTTGGCGTTTGGCCTGAGGCCCAAGGAGCGCTCCTTGACCACTTTTGACAGGTCGTCGATGAGCCCCATGACACCCGCAAGCGCTGTGGCAACCGCAATGAGGATGAGCGCGAACACCTGCGGGGTGCTCTTCATGTCGCCCAACAGCAAGGCGGTCGCCATGATGGCGAAGAGGATAACAACGCCGCCCATGGTGGGGGTTCCCTGCTTGACGTAGTGGCGCTCGGGGCCGTCCGCGCGCACCTGCTGCCCGATCTGGCGGATGCGCAGCAGGCGTATCCACACCGGAAGCAGAACCATGGTAAGTGCAGCGGCGATGAAGATCGCCAGAAATACCTTGAATGAGGGAAAGGGCTCCAGCGCCGCCAGGATGCCTAGCATTTCTCATCAACTCCCTGCACAACGCGCTCCAACTCCAGGGAGCGCGAAGCCTTGACCAATACGACGGGTTTCTGTGCCAGAAGCGAAAGCGAGTGCGGGTCAAGCACGTGAAGCGCCTGGGCAACATCCGCACACTGCACGACGCTGGCGGCGCTCATTCCTCCGTCACGGGCTCCCTGCGCGATCAAACGGGCTCGTTGCCCTACGGTAAGCAGCAGCGCAAGGCCACTTTGAGCGGCCAGCTGCCCCAGGGCGTAATGCTGCTCAAGCTCGTCAGCACCCAGCTCGAGCATGTCGCCCAACACAGCGATATGCGGGCGCTCGGGCGAAAGCCTGCCCAACAGTGCCAACGCCGCCCGCATCGAATCGGGGTTGGCGTTGTAGGTATCGTTGATGATCTGCACTCCTGTGGCCGTGATGATAGTCTCCTGACGCATCGGTGCACCCTGCGCCTGCTGTAATGCCTGGACGATAGCTGGCGTATCCAGACCCAGCACCCAACCGGCAGTGGCCGCGGCGAGGGCATTGTATACGTTATGCTCCCCTTGCAAAGCGAGCGCAACAGGGGTCTGGCTCGCGTTGGGCATGCACAGGTCGAAGCGCGCCTGCCCCTGATCATTGTAGCTGATATTGTGCGCCCGCAGGTCGTTCTGTCGCCCAAGACCGTAGCTGTAGACGGCAATGGAGCGCCCCTGCGTGTCTGCCACCTGGCGGATAAAGGGCGTAAAGGGGTCGTCACCGTTAAGGATCGCGATGCCGGTGTTATCGGGCAGAGCCTCGATGAGCTCGGCCTTGGCGCGGGCGATGTTCTCGCGGCTGCCCAGCAGTTCCAGATGGGCGACGCCGATATTGGTGATGATGCCGATGCGGGGCAAGGCGATGGCGCAAAGCGCGGCGATCTGCCCGATGCCGCGCATACCCATCTCGGTGATAAGCACCTGCGTGTCGGGATCCGCGCGCAGGATTGTGGCAGGCACACCCAGCTCGTTGTTGTGGTTGCCCGCGGTCGCCACAGTGTTAAAGCCCTGTGCCGCAACCGCCGCAACCAGATCCTTGGTGGTGGTCTTGCCGCTCGAGCCTGTGAGCCCGATGACGCGCGCGCCCAGCAGGCTCCGCTGCCCGCACGCGAGGTTTTCAAGCGCCTGCTGGGCGTTGGCAACCTCAAGGATGGCCGCGCCCTTTGCGGCGGCGTGCGCCCGCTCGGCAGCAGTGGTAAGGCGGCTTGCCAGCACGCCCGCAGCCCCGGCATCGAGTGCGGGGATAAGATAGTCGTTGCCGTTGTGGCGCTCACCTTGCAGCGCCAGGAAGAGCGAACCCGGTTGGACGGCGCGGGAATCCCAGGTCAACTGCGTAAGTGGCACGGCAGGTGTAGCCGCCTGCTGCACCAGTTTTGCGCCGGAGATGCGGGTGATCTGCTCGATGTTCAGACGCATGGCCCACCCCCGACAAGAGTGGCCTGCGCAGACGGGTGGGCAAAGCTCGCCTGTGTAGCCAGACGGTCCATCTCCTGCGCGGCAACAACGCGGTCGTCAAAAGTAAGCTTCTCCTGCCCCACCAGCTGGTAATCCTCGTGGCCTTTGCCGGCAAGCAGGATGAAGTCGCCTGGCGCTGCCTGGGCAAGGGCACAGGCTATGGCGCGGCGGCGGTCAGGCTCGACCGTGTAATGCTCCTCAAAGCCCGCCATACCGGGCAGGATGTCAGCGATGATGGCAAGAGGATCCTCGCTGCGGGGGTTGTCGCTGGTCACCACGGCAAAATCTGCCGCCCTCGCCGCCGCGCCCATGAGGGGGCGCTTGCTGGCATCGCGGTCGCCGCCGCAGCCAAAGACGATGCCCATGCGTCCCGTCCGGATGGCGGCAAGCGCCGCAAGCGCTTTGCTTATGGAGTCGGGCGTGTGTGCGTAGTCGACAAAGAGCTTGACGGGCAGATGGGCACCTGCCCCCGTAGGCAAAACGCGCTCAAGACGCCCCGGTATCTGCGGAACCTGCTCCAATGCCTGCACGATGCCCGGCAAGGAAAGTCCAAGCTCCAGGCTTATCGCCAGCGCCAGAAGTACGTTGCTGACGTTGAAGCTGCCGATAAGAGGGTAGCTGAAGCTTATCTCCCCCTGCGGGGTCAACACCGTGAGCTGGGTGGCGTCCGCGCGATAGCTTACCTGGGTTGCCCGCACCGCCGCCTGCGTGGCAAAACCGCAGGTCAGGACTTTGTGGCCGGCTTCGGTACAGCGCTGGGCGAGCCTTGCGCCATACGATCCATCGATGTCTATGACGCGCGCGCGTGCCAGGGGGCTCGCAAAGAGCTTTGCCTTGGCGTTAAAGTAGCTCTCCATATCAGGGTGAAAATCAAGGTGATCCTGCGTGAGGTTGCTGAAGGCCACCACGGCGAACTCGGTTCCGGCAACGCGGTCAAGCGCGATGGCGTGGCTTGAGACCTCCATCGTCACGTGGGTGAGCCCTGAGCGCTGCATGCGACTCAGGAGCTTTTGCAGGTCGTAGCTTTCGGGCGTCGTATGCTCAGAGGGTAGCACGGTGGAGCCGATGCGCGTCTCGACGGTGCCGATAAGCCCGGTTTTCTCCCCGGTTGTCTTGAAGGCTTGGCGCAAGATCCAATCTACCAGGTAGCTGGTGGTGGTCTTGCCGTTGGTGCCCGTGATGCCCACGACAGACAGGCTGCGGGAGGGCTGGTCGAACAGAGCGCTGGAGCTCAGCGCGAGGGAGAGGCGCGTATTGGCAAGCGTGACCTGCGGCAGGTCGACCGCAACGGGATGCTGCACGGCGAGCGCTACGGCTCCGCGCGCGGCGGCATCGGCAGCAAAGTGGTGACCGTCGCTTTTGGCACCCACCACGCAGAAGAAGATGCTGCCGGGACGGACGGCATCCGAGCGGTAGGCGATGTCCTGTATGGCGAGCTGCTGAGCGGTGTTGCCCTCAAGGCTGTCATCGGCACTGCCTTTGGTGCTGCCCTTAGAGGCAGCATCGGCGTCCGTGAGGCTGAGAGTGTAGTCCTGCCCGGCAAAGAGTGTTTCAACTGACTTGGCTGTCATCAGCGCTGATCCCCGTTCCCTATACTTTCAGGTGTGCCCCGTGTGCACGTCTCATTATCCATCACTTGAGCCTCCCGTGGGAGCGGCATCTTGTTGTGGCGGCTCGGTTGTCTCGCCAACAGGTGTTTGCGCCGTGCCCCCCTGATCCGTCTGGGCAGGGCTGCCCTGCGTCAACTCGTCGGGCAGGATACCGTAGTGTGTGGCCGCGAACTTCATGATCGCGGCAAACAGCGGCTGTGTGGGAGCATTACCCTCCGCGCCGAGGGGGTTATCCATGGTGGTAAGGCAGACAAACTTGCTGGGTGCCTCGGTAAAAAAGCCCGCAAAGGAGACGACATAGTAGTTCTCCAGGTAGCCGCCTGTCTCTGCCGCCTTCTCGGCGGTGCCCGTTTTGCCCGCCGTCGCGTAGCCCTCCACAGCGGAGCGCGTGCCGGTTCCATCAGTTACCACCGAGCGCAGGATACTGGTGAGCTCCGTAGCCGTAGCGGGTGTCATGATCTGCTCACTGGTATAGCTCGGGGGCGTATCCGAGTAGGGGTAGGCGAGCAGAAAATGCGGCTGCATCTTGAGGCCGTCGTTGGCGATGGCACCATAGAAACTCGCGATCTGCAGGGGACTTGCCGCGACGCCCTGCCCAAAGGAGATGTTCGCAGCCTGTATGGGCACCCAACCGTCAAGGGGAGCCAGAAGACCGGTTGCCTCGTAGGGAAAATCGACGTGGGTCGGTTGCCCAAACCCGTATTTGGTGAGGTACTCATGGAAGGTCGCATCGCCTATCTCGCGCTCGACCAGGCTCACCCCGATGTTGGACGACTCCATGATGATGGTGCGAAGCGACATATCCTCGGCATCGCGCGGATGCGAATCGGTGACGATGCTGCCGTGGATGTCGAGCGCTGCCGGAACCTCGATGATGGGCGTGTCGGGCTGCATGACGTTCTGTTCGAGTGCGGCGGCGGCTGTGGCTGCCTTGAAAACGGAGCCGGGCTCATATTGGCTGGTAATAGGCTTGAGGTTGGTGGCGCCCTTCTCGATCTGCTCCTGTGTCAGGCTCTCCACATCATAGAGCGGCAACGAGGCTGCCGCGTATATCTCGCCCGTCGCCGCATCAAGCACCAGCGCGCTGCCGTCGTCTGACGCGCGCTCGGCGCCCACGCGCGCGAGCTCGGTTTCAACAAACTGCTGCAGGTCGATATCGAGGGTGATTATGATGTCCTGGCCGTCAACGGCGGGGGTGGTCACCTGCGTGCCGCCCACCATGGGAGTGAGATCCTTGCCGCGCTCCTCGACGATCTGCCCATTGGTGCCGCGCAGCACGCTGTCGTACATCAGCTCAAGCCCAAAGACGCCCTCGTTATCGACATTCACCGAGCCCAGAATCTGCGCCCCTATCTGTCCGTAGGGGTAGACGCGTTTGGAGTCAGGCAGAAAGTGGACGCCATACAGGGCGGTGCGCTGCTGTTCTGCGGTCAGATTCTCGTTGGGGTGGGCATCCTTTATCTGCTGCTGGAGCACGAGGTCGCGCTCCTGGAGCTGCTGGGCAAGCGCGGGGTCGCCTTTTTTGAGCACGTAGACAAAGGTGTCCTTCTCGCCACCGGAGGTCAGTATCTTCTGGTACTCCGCTGTGTCACCGCCCACGATCTCTGTGAGTATCTGGGCAGTGGCGGCAGGGTCGATGATCTCGTTTGGGTTTGCGTAGATGGTGGTTGCCTCGACGCTGGTTGCCAGAGGGTTGCCGTTGCGGTCATAGATGGTACCGCGCCGCGCCTGCACCTCGATGGTGTTGGTGCGTTGCGCGTGTGCCTGAGCACTCAGCATGCTTGCCTCGACTACCTGCAACCACCAGAGTCGCCCCAGCACAATCACTGCCAACAGGACAAAGACCGCCAGTATCCAGCGGTCCCTGTTCGAGCCCTGCACCTTGCCTGAGCCCTTAAGCACCGGCTCAGGTTTCCTCGGAGGCTTTTGCTGGGGGGTTCTTTGCGCCGCACGCGGTGGCGTACGGTAATCCCTGCTGCCCATGGCGCGCCTACTCGTTTGAGATATCGAGATAGGTGACCGTGGGAGCAGGAGCCATGCCTAGATCGGTGCCGGCGATCTCCTGTATGTGGGTGGGATTGGTGGCTATCGCGTGCTGCACCTCGAGCTCAAGACCCACGGCGCGAGCATCCGCGATCTGCTCCGTGATCTGCTCCGAGGCCATCATCGTCGAGACTATCTGCGTGGTGATGGCAACGCGCACTGCAAGCACGAGCCCTAAGAAGAGCATCACGACGATGGCGATCTTGAAGCAAGACCAGGCAAGGGAGCCCAGCGGCTTGAGCGCGGGGTCATGCTGCGGCCTGCCGGGCACCACCCGCAAAGGTGGGCGCTGAACCTCATGGATGCGCCGTTGTGGCTGTTGCTGATATGCCCGTGCTGCCTGTGCCATGTCCGTTGTATACCTTCTGTTCTGTTTAAGCTCCGTTTATCGAGCTTCTGTTACGTTTGCCTGTACACCTGTGTAGCGCCGTGCTGCTTGCTGATGCCTACCTTGCCTACTACAGTCTTTGCGCCACCCGCAGCTTCGCGCTCTTGCTGCGAGGGTTCTCCTCGATCTCAGCGCTGGTAGGAACCAGCGGCCGTTTGGTGAGTGCTTTGAGTATCGGCGTATGTCCGCAGATGCACACCGGAAGTTCCGGCGGACAGATGCAGCCCGTTTGTGCTCGCGTGAAGCTCTCCTTGACGATGCGATCCTCGAGGGAGTGATAGCTGATCACAGCGATCCTCCCCTGGGGGTTAAGCCACCTGATTGCTGCCTCCAGGCCGGATTCAAGGACACCCAGCTCGTCGTTGGTTGCGATGCGCAGGCTTTGAAAGGTGCGCTTGGCGGGGTTGCCCCGTGTCTTGCGGGCGCTTTGGGGTATCGCCGCCCTGATGAGCGCAACCAATTGGCCGGTTGTCTGGATGGGCTGGCGGTTGCGCTCCTTGACGATGAACTGCGCGATGCGCGCGGCCCAAGGCTCTTCACCATAGGTGCGGATGATCCAGGCGAGATCTGCTTCGTTTTTGGTGTTGACGATCTCTGCTGCGGTTAGGGTCTGGTTACCTGGATCCATCCGCATATCCAAGGGGGCATCCTGTGCGTACGAGAAGCCCCTGGCGGGAATATCGAGTTGTGGCGAGCTGACTCCGAGGTCGAAGAGGAACCCGTCGATACCGGGAACCTGCGCCTCGAGCAAAAGGGTGTCCAGCTGTGAGAAATTGCCCTGCAAGGTGAGTACCTTGAGGTCTGGGTGGGCGCTCTTGAGACGGCTTGATGCAGCTTCAAGTGCCATCGCATCCTGATCGATGCCGATGAGAAGACCATCGGGGGTGATATCCTGCGCAAGCAGGAGCGAATGGCCTGCTCCCCCCAAGGTGCAATCACAAAGAACCTGACCCGGTTGTAGGGCCAGCGCCTCCCTGCATTGCTGGAGCATAACGGGTATATGCCGATATTCAGCTCTCAAGGTTCCTCATCTGTACCGACTCAGCTCTTCGCTTTGTCGGGGATAAGACTCAGGGTCTTGCGGTGCTCCTGGTATGCCTCCCAGCTTGCGGGGTTCCAGAGACAGAAATAGGTCCGTTGCCCGGTGACGTAGATCTCCCCACCCAG
>JAITTM010000091.1 GCA_031286975.1 Coriobacteriales bacterium | reverse complement strand
CGAACCCCTTCTCGCTACAAACGTGCCACTGGCACGTTTGCTTAACGCTCGAACCCTACCAGGCGCACCAAAGCCCAAAGCCTCTTGTGGGATTCGAGCCTACGACCGACCAAAAAGCGCTCTGGGGTTGTAGCTGGGCTCCCCGTGGGTTCGCACAACCAGCGAACCCCTTCTCGCTACAAACGTGCCACTGGCACGTTTGCTTAACGCTCGAACCCTACCAGGCGCACCAAAGCCCAAAGCCTCCCGAGCGAAACTCGTACGTTCATTTTTTAGAGCATAATCTTGTTGCTTGAACAAAAGCAGGGGCTGCCTTAGAATGTTCACTATCGAACAATCACGAGGGAAGGCAGCCGCTATGCTCTCAGAGAATGAATTCCTGGTTTTGAACCAGATACGGGCGGGAGAAGCTCGGACGCAGCGAGCACTGGCAGAGAAAACCGGGCTCAGCTTGGGCAACGTCAACAGCATCATCAGACAATTGACCGATTTGGGTTACACCGATAGTGCTGGCATCACCGCAGCTGGATTCAAAGCCCTTGAACCTCACAAGGTGCAGAATGCGATTATCATGGCGGCTGGCAAATCAAGTCGTTTTGCCCCCATCTCATACGAGAAACCAAAAGGCACCCTACGCGTATGTGGAGAGGTGCTCATCGAGCGCATAATCCGACAGCTGCACGCAACGGGTATTTATGACATCACCGTGGTTATAGGCTACATGAAGGAGCAGTTTCTCTATCTTGAGGATGCCTTTGGTGTCTCAATCGTGGTTAATGATTACTTTGCAGAGCGCAATAACAACTCGACCCTCAAGCTGGTGGAGCATCGCCTGGGCAACACCTACATCCTGACATCTGACAACTATTTTACGCAGAATGTCTTTGAGCCCTATGTCTATCATGCCTACTATGCCGCGGTCTTTGATCAGGGAGAGACCGAGGAATGGTGCTTGCGCGTAGGGGCAAAGAAGCGTATCACCAAGGTCACTCCCGGTGGTGCGGATAGCTGGGTGATGTTTGGCGAGGCCTATTTTGACACGGTTTTCTCCCAGGCTTTTGTCAAGATACTTGATGCGGTGTACGACCGGCCGGAGACGCAGCCCAAGCTCTGGGAGGACATCTATGCCGACCATATCAAAGACCTCGATATGCACATCAAGAAATACCCCGATGGCATCATCTATGAGTTCGATTCACTGGATGACGTGCGCCGCTTCGACCCCGATTTCATCACCAACATCGATTCCTCGATACTTGATAACATCTGCCAGGTGCTTGCCTGCGAGCGCGTTGACATCACGAACATCGCCCCTATGGAGAAGGGACTGAGCAACCTCTCGTTCTATTTCAAGGTGGGCGAAAACGAATACGTCTATCGGCATCCCGGGCAGATAACACAGGGCATCATCAATCGAGCTGTTGAGGCAGAGATCGAGGTCATTGCCCGCGACCTGGGGCTCGACGCGTCCTTTGTGTATCAGGATCCCGTGGATGGTTGGAAGCTGTCGCGCTTTGTGCACATCAAGGAGGAGTTCGACTACCACAACAAGGAGCATGTGTGCGCGGGCATTGCGATGATCAAGAAGCTGCACGGCTCCCAGAAGAAGGTCGATAACGACTTCGATATCCATGATGAGACGGAGAAGATCAAGCGCCTACTCAAGGGGAGCGAGCAGCTGAACTTTCCTGATTTTGCAGAGCTTGATGCTCGCGCCAACAAGCTCTACGGGCTGGTTACGGCACAGGCGACACAAACCGTTTTGTGCCATTGTGATTTTTATGAGCCCAACATCCTCGTTGCGGAGGATCAGTTCTATCTGATCGACTGGGAATACGCGGGTATGTCAGATTATGCCTGCGACCTCGGTGTGTTCATATGCTGCTCGGATTACACCTACGACCAGGCGATCGAGGTTTTTGAGACCTATTTTGGGCGCCCCCTCGACGCTGCCGAACTGTTTCACTGCATCGCTTATACCTCGCTTGCGGCCTATTACTGGTTTGTGTGGGCGCTCAATAAGGAGGCGGCGGACGCACCGGTGGGTGAATGGCTGTATCTGTGGTATCGCTTTGCTAAGGAGTACGGGATCCACGCAGAGAATCTATTGGCCAATACACAGTAGAACCTTGAGAACGGGACTTTAACAGGATCATTAACGGGATTTTTTGAGAAGGGTAGCGCTATGGAACTCATCGGAACAGCGGTCGTCTACATCATCATGACCTGTGCCATAATCGGCGCGGTGGCCTCGGTTATCAAGCCTGAGAGCAAGCTGGGGCAGGAATTTGTTGCAGGTATCGACTCGATTGGTCCCATCTTCTTGCCAGTCGCCGGTATCATGGCGGCAGCCCCTTACCTCACCGCCTTTGTGAGTGGCGTTTTTGGCCCGGCATTTGCGGCGGTGGGCGCTGATCCCGCCATGGCGGCAACCACCTTCATCGCCGTTGACATGGGCGGCTATCAACTTGCGGAGGCTCTCGCGCAGACCAAGGAGAGCTGGATCATGGCGATGATGACCGGCTACATGGCTGGCGCGACCATCGTCTTTACCATCCCCGTTGCCCTAAAGATGATCCAGAAGAAGGACCAGAAATACCTTGCCCTGGGCGTGATGTGCGGCCTGCTTGCTATTCCCATTGGCGTGCTGGTATCCAGCGTGATTATCGCCGTTACCAATCCCCTCGTGCGCGACATCATCTCGACCAACAGCGATGCCCTGTATCAGATGGCCTTGAGTTTTGCCACCATCGGGCTCAATCTTATCCCACTTATCATCATCTGCGTGGCTCTTGCCCTGGGGCTCCTCTTCAAACCGGATGCGATGATCAAGGGCTTCATCATCTTTGGACGTGTTCTCGAGTCCGCACTCAAGCTCGTGTTCGTCTTTGTGGTGGTCGAGTACTTTACCGGTCTTCCTTCGATGCTTTTGGGAGGCTTTTGGGGCTTTGAGCCCATCATCGCTGACGAGAACGACTTGTTCAGGGCACTTGAGGTCTCCGGCGCGGTTGGCATCATGCTCTGCGGAGCTTTTCCCATGGTGTATCTCATCAAAAAACACCTTGCCCGCCCGCTTGCCGCCGTTGGTAGGATCTTTGGTCTGAGCTCTGATGCCACCACGGGTCTGTTGGCCGCCTCGGCAAATGTGCTGGCGCTTTTGGCCATGGTCAAGGACATCAAGGCGCGCGACAAGGTGATCACCATCGCCTTTGCCGTGTGTTGCGCCTTCCTCTTTGGTGACCATCTCTCGTTTACCGCGAACTTCCAGCCATCTTTGATCGTGCCCGTATTGGTGGGCAAGCTCGTTGGCGGCATCTTTGCCATCGTTTTTGCCAATCTGCTGGCCGTAAAAAAGGCTGAGAGCATGGAGGCAGAGGATGCGCAGGTCGATGAGACTCCCGCCGCAACTGATAAAGTCGAGGTTGTTGCCTAGATCAATAGAGCGCGAGTTCAACAGAGCGCGAGTTCAATCGCCATCCAGGCGCGGTTATCCGCCCGCGGTCATGAAGGTGCGGTTATCCAAACACGGCCATCCAAGCCCGTCTGTCTAGGCAAATCGCGCTAAGAGCGCTCTGGACGCTTAAGTCGTCCTTTGAGCCCACGCGCCAGGCGCCTGACGAGGGCGGTGCACTCCCTGAACTCCGGCGTGCGCCCAAACAGCAGGGCAAAGCCGCCGCCGGAGACGGCAAGTGCAACCGCGCCCTTGACGAGAAAGCCAAGTGCTCCGCCCAGGGGAATCACCCAGCAGATGCCATAGGCACCGGCACCCAGTACCGCCGTCACGCCGACATAAAGGGCAAAGCGCAAGAAGTACCACCTGCTTGAGCTCTTGAGCCCATGCTTGAACAGCATATAACCCTCATACACGGTCGAGATAGCAAGCGTAGTGATGATGCCGGCAATCACCACGCCCGCGATATCGAAGTCGACCACAAGCACCACGCACAGAACCAGGAGCACGACCGTCTCTATAATGGCCTTATAGCGCGTGAACCAGTACAGCCCATAGGCACTGGTAAAGCTGAGCGCCGCAGACCGCATCCCCTTGAGGTAGTAAAGGATAGTGATAAGGGCGCAGGTCACCACGGGGAGCAGATAGTCCTCCCCCACCCAGAGCTCCCCGATGAAGACATTGAACACGCAAAGGAGCGGAATCGCCGTCACCGCATACAGGATCGCATTGATGAAGAAGGTGGTCTTGAAGACGCCCAGCTGCCGTTCAGATGATTCGGTGGCAGCCAGGTTGCCCACGCTGGCCAGTATGGCATCGAAGAGCTGATCCATGATGCGCACGAGCGCCGTGACGACCATGGTGTAGTATCCATAACTCGCCACAGCCAGAAGGTTGATGTTGAGCGAGATGATGAGCGAGCTTGCCGGAGTTGTGGCGATGCCGGCAATGCGATGCAAGACCAGCGCAAAGACGTTCTTTTTGATGGTAGCAAGCGTAGGCGCGTCAATGGGCTCGACGGGGGTCTTTGCCTTGATGTAGGGGTAGCGCCTGTTGGCTATATGGGCGGTAACCATGTTTTGTCCCAAGGTGGAGCAGACCATGCACACGAGAAACAGGAGATAGTTGTGCGTGAGCAGCAGCACCACTATCTGACTGCAGCACATGACGATCTGAAAGCCATATTGCACCATCGAGACGAGGTACTTCTTCTGATCGGCAAAGAGCAACGATCCCTTGTATGAGAAGAAGTAGGAAACCGATGAGTTGAGCACAAAACAGACGAAGTACAGCCGCAACTCGTCAAGAGGGATGCTGGATGAGCCCTTGATGAGATGCTGGATAAACGGCGCCAATCCAAAGCCAAAAAGCGCGATGACCACACCAATGACCACATATGCCCGTTTGAACAGGCGCATGAGTGAGCGAACCTTCTGTGTGTCCCCCTCTGCCAAGGGCTTATAGAGCGCATAGATGATGGCTGATCCTACGCCTAACTCAGAGAGCGAGAGAATGGTGAGCACCTGGGTAAAGAGCCCCTGCACGCCGTTATAATCCGTCGACAGCAACGAGGCAAAGATGCCCAAGGTCACAAAGTTGACCACGACGTAGAGCGCCTGACCAAGCCAGGCGATTGCCAGATTACGCGCTGAGTTCTCGAGCCTCACCCGACCTACTCCTAACCTTGCCTTCTGTCCTCTGTTGCCAACGGATATGTTGTCATGCTGTGATCTGCTCAATCAGGGATTTCCACTGCCCGTAAATCGTCTCTTGCTCAAACAATCCCAGTGTCTCCTGTGATGCGGCCGACATCCGCGCCCGCAATTCGGCGGAATCCATGAGCTGCGCCAATCTGCGGGCATAGGCTACTACGTCATAGCAGTCGATGAGAAACCCGTCTGTGCCATCACGGATTATCTCACGAGGACCCGTCACCACGTCAAAGCTGATAAGCGGCAGGCCAAACGCCTTGCCTTCAAGCAATACCAGGGGCAAGCCCTCCCGATAGGATGTCAGAGTCACCACCGCATAACGGGCGTAGTGCTCTGCCAGATTCTGCGTATACCCCTTCAGGATGAGTTGTCCCTCAAGGCCACGAAGCCTGACCTGCTCCCTGAACATATCTTCAAGCTCACCCGCGCCAAAAACATGCCACTCCCACGCGGGAAACGCAGGAAGCAACTCCTCGGCGATGTCCAACAGCAGGTCGACGCCCTTCTCGCTGTCGAGACGCCCTGCCCACAAAAGCCGCTTTGCTTGCAGGTCATAGACAACGGGTCGGGCGATGAGCTCCGTGTCGATCCAGTTGTGGATGACCTGCACCTTGGCGGGGTTGGCGTGCAGGCGGTCGAGATAGTTCTGACGGTTGCGCTGGGTAAGGGTCACGATGGCATCGAAGAAGCGCACGCTCAACCTGTTGAGCAGGCGATTCTCGCTTTGATCCCATTGCACCTCCAGCGAGCCGTGGTCACAGTAGACAAAACGCGTTGATCGAAGGGTCGCGGCAACGGGAAGCAGGTTGTATGCCTGCGTATTGCCCACCGCAAGCACCACATCGATGCCCTGCTCGCGCAGATAGCGCTTAACGGGGCCATAGAGCTGGGGAATCATCGTTCGCAGCCGTGCGGGATGCGCAGAAAACACCTTGACAATAACCCGCGGATCAAGGGAGAAGAACTGCTGTTCACCTAAACCGTGAGATGCCAGCATATACACGTTGTAATCCTGCACCAGTCGGTTTGCCAAAGCGGCAGCGGCACTCCCTGTGCCACCCCGATTAGCTGGATGTGAGCAAAAGAGCGCGATGGCGGGTTTTTGTTGACCCCCCCTCTGTGCTGCATCTCGCCTTTTCATCACTGACCCCATATACGCTTATTGTTGCGCAATAAAAGGAAGCGATAGCATGAAACCCCAACCCGTAATGCCAATGCTGCGATTCTCCTTGATTTTCTGAAATCAGCATTGCGCACAACATCCCAGCTGTGCGATTTAAGAAATCCGTAAAGCTCTTCAAAGTTGGGAGCGGCTCGATAGTCTTCTTGCAGCAACAGCTGATCGAATACAAAGAAATACGCCCACTCCAAACGAAACAGCGCCTGAGAAAGAAGCTTTGGAAACTCACTGTGCACCATGGTGTATACCTGCTCATACACACGGACGGTATCCATGCTCCTGGTATCAAAACCCCGTGTGCTGATACTGTTTTGACGATGATGATAATAGTAAAGGGGTTCAAGCTCAAAGGAAACCGATTTGATGCTGCCCATGAGCTGTGAATCAAAATGGGCATCCTCACAAATGATGCCCTCCTTAAAACGCAGACCGCCTATGGAGCTCAACCTGAACATCTTTGTGCAAACACTGGCACCCGTCTTCTTGCCCAGGAGAAAGATGCCATAGGCTTCTTGATTATCGCAGACAAAGTGTTCCTCCACACCGTAATACGCCTCAACGCGGGTTCCAAAAACCTCGTAATAATCGCAGACCGCGATATCAGAGCCCGTTTGCTCAAGGCTACGATGGAGAACTTCAAGCATTCTGGGGTGGATACTGTCATCACCATCGATAAAGGCAACATACGTACCCCTTGCAGCATCAAGCCCTGCATTACGCGCACTCGATAAGCCGCCGTTCTCTTTTTGGATCAACGTGAAACGCGTATCTCTGGAACAGTATTCCCTACACAATGCAGCCGAGCTGTCACCGGATCCATCATCCACCAAGAAGACCTCAAAATCCTCATAGGTCTGAGCGAGCACCGACTCCAAGCAACGCGCAAGGTACGCTTCGATGTTATATACGGGAATGATGACGCTAACCTGGGGAGCCATAAACCTACCTCGTGATCGTCTGAAAGGCAAAACCTGCCACGTGCACTATTTTACCCTAAAAGACATCATCCGGCTGAGCATCCGCATGCGGCGTGTGCGGTTGGTCTATTTTCTCTATAATGAAAAGTCCACACGATTCATAGGGAGAACCCCATGACAGACGAAACAAGAATCTCCATAGGCCTAGAAGAGCTCAAGAGCATAGAGCTCGGCATCCTCAAGGCTTTTGATGCCTTTTGCAAAACACACGATCTGACATACTGGATAGCATACGGCACCTTGATCGGGGCTGTGCGACATAAGGGGTTTATCCCTTGGGATGACGATATCGATATCTTGATGCCCTATGACCACTACCGCAGATTGCTCAATCTGCTCAATGCTGGTGAGCGCATTGGTGCGCACTACCGTTTGGATGCCTGGGGCATACAAGGCGACATCAAGGCACACACCACCATCGCAAAAGTATACGATATACGAACACGGGTGGTGTATAACAAGCTGCGCAAATCATTGCACATCGATGAGGGGATCTGGCTCGATATCTTTCCTCTGGTGGGATATCCCGGCAACGGGATCGCACAGAGGTTCCTCTGCTTCAAACTTGACCTGTATGACAAGCTCGCGATGATGAGTACGTACCGCTTTGGCAAAGGCGATTCCTGGCTTGGCACCTGCAAGCGTTTACTCTCGTTTATCCCCGCACGTCTCATGGGCTACAGCTACTGGCTTAAGAAGTATGATGCCCTGGTGGATGCCTGCCCTCCGCTCTCCAGTACTCCAACCTGTTTTGCGCCTCCCTACAGCAAACGGTGCTTCAGGAGTGAGAGTTTTGCTAACACGGTCTACCTTGATTTTGAGGATGGGCAGTTTGCCGCACCCGCAGGTTGGGATGCCTTCTTGACCGCAGAATACGGAGATTGGCAGCAACTGCCACCCGAGGATCAGCGGTACTCCCTGCATGATTTCGAGGTGTTCTGGCGCACAGAGGGCAGACTATAAGGCAGACCGCTCCCTTGGCGTTTTTCAGATTTGCGAGCGTCCGTGGTGCTCTTTCGTCAGTGCTCCTTGGGGTGATAGGTGGGCACCTGCGCTGCCAGACACTGCCGAATGGTCTCACTGTCGCTGCCCAGGCTGGCAGAGAGGTTCTCGAGCTTGACGCGCACGTCCTCGGCAGAGGGAGCCTCTCCCGCTGATATCATGATGCCCTTGACCGAGGTGGTGCGTGTTTCCTCGGTGTCCATCAGGAGTTCCTCATAGAGCTTCTCGCCTGGGCGCAGACCAACGTATTGGATGGCGATGTCAACTTCGGGCGTGCGACCCGAGAGACGGATGAGCTTATAGGCCAGATCGACGATCTTGACCGGCTCCCCCATGTCGAGGATGAATATCTCGCCGCCGTGCGCCATGCCACCTGCCTGCACCACCAAGCGAGCAGCCTCGGGGATGGTCATGAAGTAGCGCGTGATGTCAGGATGCGTGATGGTCACCGGGCCTCCGGCGGCGATCTGCCGCGTGAAGAGCGGGATAGCACTGCCGTGGGAACCCAAGACGTTGCCAAAGCGCACCGCGGTAAAACAGGTCTGCGAGGTCTGCGCGAACTGCTGCACGATCATCTCTCCCATGCGTTTGGTCGCTCCCATGACACTGGTGGGGTTGACCGCTTTGTCGGTCGAGATGAAGATGAAGTTCCGCGTGCCCTGCAAATGAGCGGCCTGGGCGACGTTGAGCGTTCCCAACACGTTGTTGCGCACCGCCTCCTCGGGGCAGGACTCCATGAGGGGCACGTGTTTGTGGGCAGCGGCGTGAAATACCACATCGGGTTGGTAGGTTGCAAACAGCTCGCCGAGTCGCTTGACATCACGGATGGAGCCTATCTCCACACGTATGTCTATGTCGTCGTATTGCTCCTGTAGCTCCATCTGAAGCTCATAGGCCGTATTCTCGTAGATGTCGAAGATCAGCAGCTGCCGCGGCGCGATGGCACAGACCTGCCGCGCCAGCTCGGAGCCGATGGAGCCGCCGCCGCCGGTGATGAGCACGCACTTATCGGCAAGATAACCGCTTACCAGACGCGTGTTGAACACGACCTCCTCCCGGCTGAGAAGGTCGGTTAACTCAACCTCGCGCAGGCGCACGTTATCGAGCTCATCCATGCGCAGGTCACGCACGTTGGGCAAGGTGAGCAGGTGACAGTTGGTCTGAATGCACAGGTCATAGATTCGTTTGCGATCCGTGGCATCAGCGCTGGGAATGGCCACGACGATCTGCTCGATTTGAAACCGCTCAACAATCTCGAGCAGTTTATCGGTTTGCCCCACCACCTTCACGCCATGGATACGCTGCCCGGTCTTCTGTGAATCATCATCCAGCGCGGCGATGGGCAGACCCTGCATGGCATAGTCGCCCTGAGTCATCCGTTTGATGGTGAGAGACCCGGTCTCTCCCGCTCCCACGATAAGCGTCCTCTTGCGAGCGGTGACGGGAGGGCGCTTCTCGGCGATGCTCTTGCCGTGGCGGTAATAGCGAAACAAAAAGCGCGCGGTGCCCGTGAAGAGGAAGAGCAACACCCAGGCCACAAAGTACACACGGATGGGCAGGCGCACCCCAACCCCCGCTATGAAGTGGATCATTGCACCTACAAAGGTAGACAGTATGGTGGCATAGAGCAACTGGAGCAACTCGTTGATGCTGGCGTATTCCCACAGGGTGTTATAGAGCCTGAAGGCCAAGAATGTGGCGACGTTGATGATCGCCAGTATCCCAAAGATAAAGAGGACATCGGTTGAGACCAGGATGCTCTCGGCCTGTTGGGTTCCAATACTGCTCAATGTGAATGCCAGGTACGTCACAGCGACATCCCAAAAAACCAAAAAGACACCGCGTCCCGTGAGTTTGAAGTTCATCGCTCTCAGAACCTCCCTCTCATATCAAGCGTGGAAAAATCGTCAAGCGGCAACTTGACCGGCACCCCGTCGCGCGAGGATCTATAGATTGCCAGCACCAGCTCAAGAGCCCTGCGCCCCGCGCGGGCATCGACATAGGGCGCCCGCTTATCGGTAATGGCCTGGATCACATCGGCATACAAGGGGTTGTGGCCAAAGCCATATACATCACGGGGCGCCTCGTGTGTGCGTGCGATAACGGCTTGGGCATCATCGAGCCCATCAGCAAAGGCCCAATGCTCGATACAGTTGACCGAGGTGCCCGCCGCCTTGACCGTTCCCTCGCTGCCAAACAGGTAGAGCGTCTCCTCAAGGTTCTTGGGGTACACATCGGTTGTGCCCTCGATGAGTCCATAGCTTCCGTTGGCAAAGCGCAGCACGGCCAGCCCCATATCCTCCGCCTCGAGGTAGTCGTGAGCCAGGCGATCGGTGTAGGCGAACACCTCGCTTACCTCGTCCCCCATCATCCAACGGATCAGGTCGATGTTGTGGATGCACTGGTTCATCAGGGCACCGCCGTCCTGCTCCCAGGTGCCACGCCAGGGTGCCTGCTCATAATACTGCCGACCCCGGTTCCACCTGATATGCGCCGTGCCATAGAGCAGTTGGCCAAAACGTCCGGCCTCCAGCGCCGCGCGCATTGCCTGTATCGACTTGTTGAAGCGATTCTGATGACAGGCGCAGACCTTGACTCCGCGCGCGTCCGCCGCACGGATGATGGCATCCGCGTCTGCCAGCGCAAGCGCGATTGGCTTCTCGATGATCAGGTTGACACCCGCCTCTATGCAATCGAGCGCAATTGCTGCGTGCTTGCCGCTCTCGGTGCAGATGGCGATAAGGTCGAGCTGCTCGGAAGCAAGCATCTGCTGGTAGTCGGTGTAACGCCGGGCGTCTGGCAGCTCAAAACGCTCGGCCTTCTCCGCCATTGCCTGGGGCACAACGTCGCATAACGCCACGACCTCGAGTCCGTTTTGCTGGGCGGCGGCAAGATGATTGGCGGCTATCCGGCCGCAACCGATTAACGCGTACTTCACTTAAAGCACCTCGATATTCTGCCGGTCTGCAAGCGCCTTGGTGGCGTTCTTGATATCGAATATCGCCTGGGCGTGCTGTTGCACAAAGCCGTAATCGACCGTCGTGTGGGCGGTGGCGATGATCACCAGACTGGCTGCCTGCACCGCCTCTGCGGTCAACTGCGGAATGCTTGTGCCCCGCGTGCCCCGGTACTGGTATTCTGGGATAAAGGGGTCATAGTAGGATACCCGTGCTCCCTGTGCCTCGAGCAGCTCGATCACACGCAGGGCGGGGCTTTCGCGATAGTCGTCGATGTCTTGCTTGTAGGCAACGCCCAGCACCAGGATAGCCGCGTTTTTGACTGCTCTTTCTTGCTTGTTGAGAATGGCGGCGATCCTGTCGACGCAATAATCGGGCATGGCATCATTGATCATCATCGAGCTCTCGATCATCGAGGTATGAAAGCCATACTCGCGCGCCTTCCACGACAGATAATAGGGATCAAGCGGTATGCAGTGCCCACCCAGACCCGCTCCGGGATAAAACGCCTGGAACCCATAGGGTTTTGACCGCGCCGCATCCACAACCTCCCAGATATCGATGCCCATCTTATGGCAAAGAATGGCAAGCTCGTTGATCAGGCCGATGTTCACATTGCGGTAGGTGTTCTCAAGTATCTTCTCCATCTCCGCAATGGCGGGAGTCGAGACCTCAAAGACGTCGCCGTCCAAAACCGCGCGGTACATCGCCGCAATAACCTCAAGGGCATCTGCACCGATGGCGCCAACCACCTTGGGCGTGTTCTTGGTCTTGTATACCGCGTTGCCAGGATCCACCCGCTCGGGTGAGAAGCCCAGATAGAAATCCTCGCCGCAGGTAAGCCCCGAGCCTTGCTCAAGCAGGGGGCGGATAAGCTCTTCGGTCGTTCCCGGATAGGTGGTTGATTCCAACACGACCATCGTGCCCCGGCTAAGATAGCGCGCGATTGTCTCCGTTGAGGACTGCACGTAGCTGATGTCAGGCTGCTGGTGGGCATCGAGGGGCGTGGGCACACAGATGGCGATAAAATCGGCTTCACTTAGCCTGCTGAAATCAAGGCTCGCACACAGCATGCCGCTGGCAACCAGCTTTGCCACGTCGTCATCGATGACATCACCGATGTAGTTCTGCCCCGCGTTCACGGCATCGACCTTTGATGCCTGCACGTCAAAACCCACAGTCTTAAAACCGGCCTTCGCCTTCTCAACCGCCAGGGGCAGGCCTACATACCCAAGCCCTACAACGGCTACCCTGATCTCGCGGTCGTATATCTTGCTGAGCAGTTGCTCCTTCATGTTCTCCCTGTCCTTGTAGTCTTCTGTTGTGCCCCTTATGCGTCCGTGTTTGGCAGTATCCCTCACTTGCCCAGTGCAACCAAGCCGATAACCGGTGTCTCCGCCACACGCAACTGCCGCAGGGCCGCCGTGATGTCCTTGCTCGAGGCGCGCCCAAAGCGCGTTACCAGCAAGACGCCAGCCGTTGCGCTGCATGCCGAGCAGACCGTGGGCTCGCCGGTAAGCGAGCCGCCATCAACCAAAACGATGTCGTGCTTTGTCAGCTCCTTTTCGAGCTCGGCTTCGAGCTGCTTGAGGTTGGAGGCCTTGTCCGCCCGCGCGGCAAAGACCGTCGCCTTTACGCCCGTCTTCTCAAAGACACCGTTAAGGCTTGAGGCCAGGGCATCGCTTTTGCCCGGTGACTCGATTCCCACAATGCTCAGCGCCGCATGCTGTTCGGCAAACAGCACCTGCAACATCGACGCAAGCTGTGTCAATGCCCCTTGCGCCTCTGCGCCCTCAAAGGATTCGGTTTGGGAGACGCGCGCAACAAGGGGGACACCCAAGAGGGTCTCGACATCGTGCTCGGTGCGGATGCGGCGGTTGAGCAGCTCGTATACACAGAAGCAGAAGGCAGAGCCAAAGAGGCCCAAAAAGACCGCTATCAAGAGGTTTCTCGTGTTAAGCGAATAGGCAAAGGGAGCCGTGGCTGCCGATGCGTCGGCAGCCTGTATCGCAAGACTCTCGATTCCGGGATTGGCTGCCTTGCTATTGTCCCCTGGCTTCAGAACCGCCTGCTCATATATCTTTGAGTCAACCACAGGCAAGGTGTCCTGAACTATGGCAAGGGCTTTTTGCGCGGCACTGTCTGCCGCCGCGAGTGCCACCTGGGGGTCAGTGGCCGTGGCATCCACAAAGATGAGATTCGAGGCGATCCGCGACGCGAGATCCTCGTCAAACCAGAAGGGTGCCGCTATGGTCACTGTCTGGCCCTGCACGGCAAACTCGCGTCGCACCTCGCCGGCAACCGAATCGCTGACGATGATGCGGCGAACGTTGTTGAAGAGCATGCCGTTGTCAAAGACGTAGTTGTAGTCCCGCACCTCGTTTGAGTCATAGCCACTCACGTAGAGGGTCGCCTCAGCCGTGTAAGACGAAGTGGGCGTGCCCACCTGCGTACTCTGCAGAAAGCCCCAGGCGGCCACAAGGCCCCCGGCAAGCACGGTGACGAGCGCTATCCAGACGATGCGGCGCCTGATGGTTCCCAGTAAATCCAAGAGCGTTACCGTTTTCATGATTGTTGTGTTCTCCTTCTGTAGACGGTGAGCAAGGGTAGTGTGCGAACAGGAAGCTGCGCATCAAGTGCACAGGATAAAGAGGGTTGCAAGGCGGCGGATCCGCGGGTCAGCACCCGCGGTTTGTGCGGCCGGTGTGACCGCAGCACAGTCGCGCGCAGGGCATCGGCTCCCAGGAGCTTCGCGCCAATCCAGATAATCGCGATCGTAAACCAGAATTGCAGGGTGTACAAAAAATGGAAGCCATCGAGAACGGAGCTACGAGGCATAGGGAATATCTGCAAGATGATGATCAGCGCGAGCGTGCCCCACATCCAACTGCGCTTGAGCAGACGTGGCAGATAGCCGAGAAGGCCACCAAACAAGAGGCTGAACACCCCGATGCCCACATAGCCATAGTCCGCATAGAGCTCCAGGAGGTAGGAGGAGCCGTAGCCCTCCCCCCCCAGATAGTTTGGGTGGGCGAAGTAGGACATCGCATGCGAGTAGCTGTTGCTGTTCACCGCCACCTGCACACTGTTGACCGAGCCGTAGTCGGTGAAACCAAAGAGGTAGTGCCCTATGGGCCCCTGAACAAAGTAGTCGATAAGGCCCCCAAAGGTATAGTTCTTGGATCCGAGCATCTCGATTCGCCCGTCAACATTAAAGCCCCTGCTGAGAATATCAAAACTGACACCTTGGCTATAGAGGGCCTTGATCAGGGAATCGACCACCGTGGCATCACCTACCTGCACGTTCGACCTGATATAGGAAACAAGACCCATGGCAATGATGCCCACGGGAATCACGATGGCAGCGACGGTCTTCTCAAGGGTTCCAATCCAGGTTCCCTTGCCGTCAGTCACCTCGCGGAGCACGTAGTAGAGGATAAAGAACAGCGCGGAGTACACAAAGTCGCCACGCGACCCGATAATCAACATGGGGATGGCCGTGACAACATTCAGCCCCAAGGCCACCGTGCTCGCTTTCTTTCCGGGGAAGGTGGCAAGAAAGGCACAGAGCGCATAGGGCTCCATGGTTGCCAGTGTGCGCTGTACGATGTTGGTGTTCTCGTCAACGCTGATCAGGTAGTAATCGACATAGCCTTTGCCTGCCATATAACCCAGTTTGGTGATGCCCAGCCACAGCAGACCCAGAAAGCCGATGACAAAAACGATGCCGGCTGCTACCCGCAAGGCGTACAGGGCTTGTGTGCGTGCCAATGTCTGTTGTCCCGCGGGCGCTGCCAGTGGCGCTCGTTGATCAACAAGACCCTGCCGCCACTCAGCGACCATCGAGCCCAGGCGCAAGAGAAAGAGTGTGATAAAGAGTGCGGTCACACAGAACTGGGCACCAGCGCGCGCATCGGGCATCCATTGAACGCCCGTCAACAGGTCAAACGTGGGGCGAAACACCAAGAAGAGGGCAATGGCCAAGTGAAAATAGAGAAAGACGCTTCTGCGAGATAAGCGCTCGATGGCATAGAGCACATTCAGCACGAATTGTGCGATGACCGCAATCAGCGCAAGCGTCAGGTCGCCGTATTGGATTCCCGTTATAAACAACAGGAGCGGGAGCGGAAAAAACACCGAATGGGCGGTCTTGAGCACAGTCATTTAGATGCTCCACTTAAAAACGGTCTTGAAGGGTGTGAGCAGGTCGGTGGCAAAGACCCGCTTGATATCCGCCACACTGGCAACGGGTGCGTCCTCCTGGATGATGTGCCGCAAGCGGTCTTGCACAAGCGGTTGCTGCATGATAGCCAGCGCCTCCTCAAAGTC
>JAITTM010000042.1 GCA_031286975.1 Coriobacteriales bacterium | reverse complement strand
ATGTTGGGACCGCGCGCGATAAGGGGGCCTTTGCCGCAGATGGCCTCGCCGTGCTTTGTCTTGTCGATGCCGGGGTAGTCGGTTGCATGACCCACCTCAGCGCTGATGCCGATGACGGGATCGACCCCGTAGGCAGAGGTCTCGCCGCCGCGCAGGCCAATCTCCTCTTGTACGGTGCCAGCGGCGATGTAGTCACCCTTGGCGCCGCCAGCCCTCTTGACCTCCTCAAGCACGCGGGCGGCGATCCATACGCCCAGCTTGTCGTCAAAGGCGCGCGCGACCGCAAACCCGTCGCCATACTCCTCAAAGCCCACGCCATAGGTGATAGGGTCACCAATGCGGATGCGCTTTTTGGCCTCCTTGCCGGTCAGTCCCACGTCGATGAAGAGCTTATCCAAAGGCGTGACGGTCTTGCGCTCGTCGGGCTCGATGAGGTGTATGGGCTTACGACCCATCACACCGCGCAGCACGCCGTCTTTGCAGTGCACGTCAACACGCAGCCCCGGCAGGATCGCCGCGTCAACGCCGCCAATCGCCGAGAAGCTGATATAGCCCTCGTCGCTGATATAGTGCACCATGAGGCCCACCTCGTCGATGTGCCCGGCAATCATGACGCTGGGGCCGTTGCCCGTGCCCTTGAGCGTGGCGTGCACGCTGCCCAGCACGTTGGTCTCAACGCTGTCTGCAACCCCAGTCAAACGCTCGCGCAGCAACTGCGCCGCCGGCACCTCATACCCCGAGGGCGAGGGCGCCTGGGTAAGACTGCGGAGAAATTCGAGGTCCTTCCTGTTCATGTACGTTCCTTTCGCTGTGCGGTTGTGCTTTGTTCGCTCGTTTGTGCGCTCTTGCGGCAGGCCGTCAAAGGGCACTTCAAGCAGCAGGTAATCAGCCTATCACAAACTGGATGCTCGATTTGCTGAGGTCGACGTCTTTCAGCACGAGCTTCACGAGTTGCCCCAGACGATACGCTGTGCCTGTGTCGGCATCGATGTAGCGCTGGTGTGCCTGATCATAGTCGAGCGGCTGCTCAAAACTGGAGCGCTCCACAAAACCCTCAGCGGTGGTACTGTTCTCGCGCACATAAAACCCATAGGAGTTGAGCCCCGTGACGATGCCCTCAAAGCGCTCCCCCACCCGCGGCGCCAAAAACTCCGCCAGCTTAAGCGCGATCGCGTCGTTCTCGGTATGCTCGGCCTCGCGCTCGTTGTTGGAGCTGTGCTCACAGATCCACGCAAGCTGCGAGCTGATAGAGGCCGGAACCTCCTCCGCGGCCAACTGATACTTGAGCAGGCGGTGCACCATGAGGTCGGGATAACGACGAATAGGAGAAGTGAAGTGCGTATAGGCGCTCGATGCCAGCCCAAAGTGGGTGGTGTAGACCGGCGCGTACTTGGCACGCTTCATCGCACGCAGCAGCAAGGTGCTGATAAGCGCGTGCTCGGGTTTGCCTGCGCTGGCATCCAGTATCCGCTGGATCTCAGGTGAGGTCTGCGGCGCACGCTGCGCTGCGTAGCCAAACTCCTGCAAAGTCGGCAGCAGTTCATCGAGAGCAGCCTGGAAGGGCTCGTCGTGGATGCGGAACACCATGGGCGCCCCGCGCTTGAGCATATGGGCGGCAACGGTCTCGTTTGCCAGGATCATCGCCTCTTCAACCAGCGAGGTCGCCTCGGTCTTGCTGCGCAGACGTACGCCGGTGGGCACGCCCTGCTCGTCAAGACTGACCTTGGCCTCGACACCCTCGAACTCGATGGCTCCGCGCGCCAAGCGCCGCCGCGTGAGCTTCTTGCTGAGCTTGTTGAGAGCAAGGAGCCTGAGGCTCAGCTCAAGGAGTCGCTCGGGTTCGAGCCGCGTTTCGCGCTGAAGGCTTGTTGGGACATGCCCCGCGTCCAGGATATCCTGCGCCTCATCGTAGGTAAGGCGGGCGGCTGAGTGTATGAGCGAGGGATAAAGCTCGGCGCTTTGCACGCTGCCGTCCGAGCGCATGATCATATCAACCGTGAAGGCGAGGCGATCCTCATTGGGGCGCAATGAGCAGAGGTTGTCGCTTATCTGCGAGGGCAGCATGGGAATCACGCGGTCGGGCAGGTAGACGCTGGTAGCGCGTCGCCGCGCCTCGAGATCAAGCGCGCTCCCCCATTGCACGAAGGCGCTCACGTCCGCGATATGCACGCCCAGGCGCAGCTGCCCCTCAATGAAGTCGACACTGAGCGCGTCGTCAAAATCGCGCGCATCCGTCGGGTCGATGGTGAAGATGAGGCGCTCCCGCAGGTCGCGGCGCTCCGCCTCTTTGTGTGCTGGCGCAGCCTCTGCCAGCACTTCCGCCTCCTCCAGTGCCGCGGCGCTGAACAGGGTTTCCAAACCGTGTTTGCGGATAATGACCTCGATGTCCATGCCCTTCTGGTCAGCATGGCCAACCACCTCTTCGATATAGCCCTGCGCTGCCTCGATCTTGCTGGGATAGGTGGTCAGGCGCACCACCACCACGTCACCCTCCTGTGCGGGCGCACCAACGGCACGCCTGTCGAGGAAGACGTGGTAGGGCAGATGTTCGTCAACGGGGGTCACCACGCCCAGCCCGTCGTTGAGGTGCAGTGTCCCCACCACGGTTTGATGCGCGCGCTCCAAGACGCGGCGCACGCCGCCCAGCATCTCGCGCCCGCCATCGCCTGCGCCCGGATGCAGATGCTGCGTACCAGCCCTGCGTATCTGCTGGCGACGGCGATCCTCAAGTCTGCGCAGGCGCACGACCTCAACCAGGTCGCCGTCCATCGCGCCACGGATATACCCGCGCAGCACGAAGTATTCGCCCTCGGGGGTGTCCACAAAGCCGTAGCCCTTGCGGGCGATGTGGATGATGCCAACAGAGACCGCCGTGTGACCGCTGCGTCTGCCTTTGCGTGTTCTGTGCGCCATGACTATGCGCTGGGCAGTTGGGCGCGGAGTGCCTTGAGGGCGGCATCGAGTTGCGCGTCACGCCCGGCCACATAGAAGGGTTTGCTGTCTGCGCCGCCTGCGGCATCGGTGCCTGTGCCAGCTGCTCCGTCCGCAGCGGGAGGGGTTTGCGTGGGGGCGGGCGAGTCACTATCGGTGGCAGACTCGGGCTCCTTTGCAGCTTCTTCTGCTGTTAAGGGAGCCACGATGATATCAGGGGTCACGCCTACGCCGTCGATCCTGGTGCCGTTGGGGCTTAAGTAGTGCGCGATGGTGTATTTGACGGCACCGCCAAAGCTGAGCTCGGTGGTCTCTTGCACGGTGCCCTTGCCATAGGTCACCTCGCCCACCACAAGGGCGCGCCCGTGGTCTTGCAGCGCGGCTGCCACCAGCTCGGAGGCCGAGGCGCTTGAGCCGTTGACCAGCACAACCAGCGGTTTGCTGGTGAGAAAATCGCCGTTGACCCTGCGGGTATCCGTGCTCTGCCTGCCCTCGATTTTCACCACGGCACCTTGCTCAACAAAGAGCGAGGTGATGCCGATGGCCTGGTTGAGCAAGCCCCCAGGGTTATCGCGCAGGTCGAGGATGAAGCCCTCGACGCCGTCTGAGTCCAGACTGCTGATGGCGGAGCGCAATTCCGCCTCGCTCTGCGCGTTGAAGCGCGCCAGATAGATGTAGCCCACCTCGCCGATCTGCTCCACAATAAGGTTGGGGATATTCACCGAGCGCAGGGTCAGCGTGGTGCTGCGCTCGACACCGTCACGCAGCCAGATGATGGTGACCTGCTCGCCCTCCGCGCGCTGGATGCTGTGTGTTGCCTCGTTTATCTCCCATTGTTTGCGCACGCCGTCGATTGCCACCAACACATCACCTGCCTGGACGCCCTCATCCTGCGCGGGTGAGCCGTCATAGACATCCAGAACCGTGACCTTCTCGTCAATAACAGCCAGCAGCACACCAATCCCGCTGAAAGCGCCACTGGATGTACGTTTATAGGCGGCGTACTCTTCTGCGGTATAGTACTGCGCATAGGGGTCGCCCAGCGCTTCCAGATAGGAGCGCAAAAGCGCCGTGGTCTCATCGTCGAGCGTTTGCTGGGTGAGGGTCGCCAGGGCATGACGGTCAACAGCGTTGGCAACCTCGGTGAGACGGGCAGCAAGCACGCTTGACGCAACCGGCTTTTCGGGCGTGTCCTCGCCCTGAGTGAGCGTGCTTTGCAGATGCAGAACGCTGCCGATCTGCACAAAGCCCAGGTAGGAGGCCAGGTTTCCCAGCGAGAACACCAGAGCCAAAGCCAGTACCGAGACGAGCAGAGTGCCCAGCCTGCCGCCTAGCCTGCCGCGCCCCTGTGCGCGCCGCGTGCGTTGCGTGCGCTGCGTGAGCTGTTGGTCGGGCGCGGATTCAGAAGAAGGCGCGCTCTGCTCGTCGCCCACTCGATGCTCTTCTGGCTCCCGCCCGTTCAAGACTCAGACCTTGAGGTAGCGACGCATTGCCAAGGCGGATCCGATAAGCCCTATCGCTACCCCGACACCCAGGAGCAAAAGGTATATCTGCCCCAGCTCCGTTGTGTCCAAGCTCAGGTTGAGCCAGCTGATCGAGCTGGTGATATGCGGCAACAGGTTGTCGCAGAGCAAGGTGATGGTGCCAACAGCAAGCCCGGCGCCCACCAGGGACTGCAGGGCTCCCTCCATCAAGAAGGGCCCGCGGATAAACCCGTTGGAGGCACCCACCAGGCGCATGATGGCGATCTCCTTGCGGCGCGCCAGGATGGCGAGGCGGATGGTGTTGTTGATGAAGATAAGCGCAACAAAGATAAGCAGAACCACCAGCACCATACAGACATAGCGGATGGTATCGGCAACCGAGAAGAGCTGATTGATGATCTCCTTGCCGTAGCGGATGGATGTTGCGGGGTTATCCGGCTGATGGATCACCTGCAGGTAGACTTCGTGGGAGGTTATGGCGGCAACGACATTCTCGACCTGCTCGGGATCAGCGAGCTGCACCTCGATGGACGCGGGCAGCGGATTGCCGTCGAGCTGCTCGACGATGCCGGCGTCAGAGGTCTCCTTGAACTTCTCGATCGCCTGCTCTTTGGTAGTGAATGTCACCTCGCTCACGTCGGGCAAGCTCTGGGTATAGCTTATCAGCAGGTCGATATTGCCCTGCTCCGCGCCGTCAGCCACAAAGACCGTGATGGAAACCTGATCCTCAACCGACTGCACAACGCGGTCGATCACCAGACTGACCAGTATGAACACCCCTATCACCAAAAGCGAGAGGAAGATGGTGATAACGGCACCTACTGTGGTGGAGAAGTTCTTCTTGGTATTGCGAAGAGCCTCTTTGATGAAATAGAAGAAACTACGCATCGAGTCCGTACACCCCCCTGTCCTGGTCGCGCACCAGATAACCGTTCTCGAGTGCGATAACACGTTTGCGCATTGAGTCGACCATCTCACGGTCGTGGGTTGCCACCAGGATGGTGGTACCCGTGCGATTGATGCGATCGAGCAGCCGCATGATACCCAACGAGGTCTGTGGGTCGAGATTGCCGGTGGGTTCGTCACAGATGAGCAATGGCGGGCGATTGACGATGGCGCGCGCGATGGAGACACGCTGCTGCTCGCCGCCGCTGAGTTGGTCGGGCAGCTTGTCGGTCTTATCCTCAAGACCTACTAGACGCAGCACCTCAGGCACCTGCGTGCGGATGATGTGCCGGGACTTACCGATGACCTCCAGGCCAAAGGCGACATTTTGAAAGGCCGTCTTGTTGGGCAGGAGCTTGAAATCCTGAAAGACGCAACCGATGTTGCGGCGCAGATAGGGCACGCGCCAGCCGCGCATTCGCAGGAGATCCTCGCCAGCAACGATGAGTTTGCCGCTGGTGGCAATGAGCTCGCGGTTGATGAGGCGCACGAAGGTCGACTTGCCGCTGCCGGAGTGGCCCACCAAAAACACGAACTCACCAGGAAATATCTGCATCGAGACGTTGTTGAGGGCTGGTTTTTTGGGCTGCGTGGGATAGGTCTTGGTCAGGCGCTCGAAGGATATGACTGGTTTGATGCCGGCCATCTTGCGCGGCGCGGCATCGACCTGCGGCAACGTGTCGCTCTGCGTGGCTGCGGGCATCTGCCCCGTCATCTGCGGCTGCGACTCGGCGGCTTGCACCGATGGAAGTGTGCTGCTGGCATGCAGTGGCGGTCGTTCCGCCTGGGTTTCGGCGGGCTGCACTGATGGCAGTTTGCCGCTGGCATGCAGCGGCACTCGCTTCGACTGAGTTCTGGAT
>JAITTM010000020.1 GCA_031286975.1 Coriobacteriales bacterium | reverse complement strand
TCCGCATTGCTGCGTTGTCCTTCCTCACATTACGTACAGTAGTGCTCGGTCGGACGCCTTGCACTACGAAATATGTCCGGCGCGACCCTGCACATTTTTAGCTGTTACAGGGCACTAGTAGGGCAGCGGGTTTGCTGGCAGCATGGTAGCAGGAAGTCGGCTCCCAGCTGCCAAATTCCTTCTCCCTAAACGACAGCGAAGCCCGCTTCTTCAACCGCGTGCCTGAGCGCTTCGAGAGCTACAGAACCATCGTGCTTGATAATGGCTGTGCCCTTCTTGAGGTCGGCTTTGACTTTCTGCACGCCAGGAATCCTGCCTATCTCGCCTTCAACCGCGGATGTGCAGTGGGCGCAGTGCATGCCCTCGATCCTCACTTCTGTTTTTGCCGCCATAACACACTCCGTTCCGTCGAGCCGTATACGCGTACCACTATAGCATGTGCCATTCAGGAGGCTACCCGGAAATTTCATTTGACACAGATGCTGCCGAGCAAGTAAGATTGCCCACGTTGCTTACCGCACGCGTAATCCAAGGAGTCTCAGTGTCCGCTGCATTTGAACAACTACAGGTTACCAACGTCATGAATGGACGAATGTACCTCTAACGCCTCCGGTGGCTTTAACCCGTGGGTCGACTCGGTAGTTGTTCCTTGCAAAAAGCAGTTACGCGCAAATCACGTCACATACCCGTTTGTACGGCGCTCTTTTACGCTCACGTGACGTAGGCGGCAGACTCCCCTTCTTTTTGAGAGACAACCCACCCGCAGGTTCAAAGCGCAACCAGGCTCATGCCTGCTGTTGCCCCTGTCTTACCTGCGCGGCCAAAAGGTCGCGCAACAGCAAACCCTCTGGTCACATAAACGAAAGGAACTAAAATGGCACATGTCACCGACACCTCGAAATGGTCTTTTGAGACCAAACAGATCCACATCGGTCAAGAGACTCCCGACTCAGCAACCGACGCACGCGCCGTACCGATCTATCAGACGACCTCCTATGTGTTTCCCAGCTCAAAATCCGCTGCCGACCGCTTTGGTCTTGCAGAGGCCGGCAATATCTATACCCGTATCATGAACCCCACCTCGGATGTCTTTGAGCAGCGTATCGCCGCGCTCGAGGGTGGCATCGCGGCGCTTGCCGTCTCATCCGGTGCCGCCGCCATCACCTATGCGGTACAAAACATCGCCAAAGCCGGCGACCACATCATCACCGACAAGTTTATCTACGGCGGTACCTACAACCTCTTTAGCAACACTCTCCCCGACTTTGGCATCGAGGCCTCCTTTGTCGATGCCGGCGACCTTGCCGCTGTTGAGGCCGCCATCCAGCCCAACACCAAACTCATCTTCATCGAGACCTTGGGCAATCCCCACGCAACTATCGTTGACATCCAGGCGCTGGCAGATATCGCCCACAACAACGGTATCCCGCTCATCGTCGATTCCACCTTCGCAACGCCCTATCTACTGCGACCCATCGAGTACGGTGCCGATATTGTCGTTCACTCCGCCACTAAGTTCATCGGTGGCCACGGCACCTCCATCGGCGGTGTCATCGTCGACGGCGGCAGGTTTGACTGGGCGCAGAATGACAAGTTCCCCGGCCTGTCAAAGCCCAACCCCAGCTACCACGGCGTGGTCTTCACCGATGCCGTGGGTGCGGCTGCCTACATCACCGCGGCACGCGTCACCTTGCTGCGCGATACCGGCGCAGCCCTCGCACCGCTCAACTCCTTTCTCTTCCTGCAGGGCCTTGAGACGCTGAGCCTGCGCGTCGAACGCCATGTCGAGAACACCCTCAAGGTGCTGGATTATCTGGCGACGCACCCCAAGGTCAAGAAGATCAATCACCCCAGCCAGCCCGGGCACCGCGATAGCGAGCGATACCAGCAGTACTTCCCCAACGGCGGTGGCACTATCTTCACCTTCGAGCTCAACGGCACGCCCGAGCAGGCACGCGATTTCACCGAGAAGCTCGAGCTCTTCTCGCTGCTGGCCAACGTCGCAGACGTCAAATCCCTCGTCATCCACCCCGCCTCGACCACACACTCGCAGCTCAGCCCCGAGGAGCTACTCGACGCGGGCATCACCCCCACCACGGTACGCCTCTCTATAGGCACCGAGAACATCAAGGATCTCATCGCCGACCTCGAACAGGGCTTCAACGCCATCTAACTATCATGATTCGGGAGAAGTTCGGGCGCAGGCGGCCCGGGCTTCTCCCAAAACCGTAAGGAGCACCTATGCCAGTCAATGTTCCGACCGGATTGCCGGCCATCGAGATACTGAAGCAGGAGAACATCTTTCTCATCGACGAGGAGCGCGCGCAAAGACAGGATATCCGCCCGCTTGAGATCGCCATCGTCAACCTGATGCCCACCAAGATCGTGACGGAGACACAGCTACTGCGCCTGCTCTCGAATACTCCTTTGCAGATACACGTGACCCTCGTCTCCATGAGCGGGCATGTCGCGAAGAATACCGCCTCCGAGCATATGCAGGCGTTCTATGTCAATTCGGAGGAGATACTCTCCCGCCGTTTTGACGGACTTATCGTCA
>JAITTM010000012.1 GCA_031286975.1 Coriobacteriales bacterium | reverse complement strand
GGGCAACAGACACGGGCTTCTTCTCATTACCAGCCCTACGAGCCTGAGCAACTCGGTCAGGACACCTCTGACGACCTACAAAAACGGGATCACACGCGTGGAGATACTGGGCGGTGCGGGCTCCATCCCGCGCGCCAGAGAGATCGAGATCGCTAATCTTTTGCGCACGCCGATCATGGGCGCGTCGCAGACGACCGTCAACCAGATGGTCGCCAATTGGAACGCGGTGCAAAAGACCTATCCCGCGGTCTATGCAAGCAAAGGTGCTGCCACCATCAACGATTTTTGCGCGCTCGTGCTCCTGGAGGCGAATCGCGAGGGGGTGCGTGCCGAGATACTCTTCGCGCAGGCCATGAAGGAGACCGGCTGGCTGCAATTTGGCGGCTCCGTCAAGGTCGAGCAGTGCAATTTTGGCGGCTTGGGCGCAACGAGCCCAACGGTTGGCGGGGCTGTTTTTCCTGATGTTCAAACCGGCTTGCGTGCCCAGGCGCAGCATCTTAAGGCCTATGCCTCGACGGAGCCCTTGGCCACGACCTGTGTCGATCCGCGCTTCAACCTTGTTTCGCCCCGAGGTGTGGCCCCCTATATCGAGCAGCTAAACGGCAGATGGGCAGTGCCCGGTACAAATTACGGAGAAGACATAGCCAGACAGATACGCCAGCTGTTTATATACCCAAGATAGCCGCGTTTGCTGGTAGCAGGTCAGCGGATTGCATAAATATATAGGAATAACGGTTAATACTCCGCAAAACTGAAGAGTATTAGCATATTTTTGCCTGCTCCATTGACTTTCTCTAATCAACTGATAGCATACCCCCAATACACTGTGGCTGAATGGACGTGAAGGAATGCAGAGAATCAAGGTTGCCGTTATCGGAGCCGCGGGCTACGCGGGAATCGAGCTCGTGCGCTTTGTCTTGAATCACCCTGTTTTTGAGCTGGTGGCGGCATCCTCTGACGGCGATGCGGGCAAGGCGCTTGCGGAGGTCTATCCGGCGCTTGTGGGGCAGACGGATGCGGTCTTCTCAACACATGACGAGGCGGCTGCCGCAGATGCGGTCGAGTTGGCGTTTTTGGCGGTGCCCCACACGGCGGCGCTTGCCATGGCGCCAGGGCTTATGGCTCAGGGCATCAGCGTGCTGGATCTGAGCGCGGACTTCAGGCTCAAAGACCCTGCCAGCTATGAGCGGTGGTATGGCGTGCCGCACACGCAGACGGGCATCCTTGCTGCCGCGGTCTATGGGCTACCGGAGCTCAATCGGGCTGGGCTTAAGCAGCTGGCAGCCCGGCGTGCTGACACGGCGGTGCTGGTTGCCTGCCCCGGTTGTTATCCCACGGCGAGTGCGCTTGCCGTGCTCCCCGCGCTTGCGGCGGGGCTTGCAGCGGATGCGCCTGTGGTCATCAACGCGCTCTCCGGCATATCAGGTGCCGGCAAGGGTGCCACGGCAACCACGCATTTTTGCAACGCCAACGCCAACCCAAACGCCTATGGGGTCACCACGCATCGGCACACGCCCGAGATCGAGCAGACGCTTAGCCAGGCGGCGGGCGCGCCGGTCAAGATCGTGTTCACGCCGCATCTGGTGCCCCTCACGCGGGGGCTTTTGGCAACGGCAACCCTGCAGCTCAAGCCGGGCGTGAGCGCCGCCGCGCTTGAGGCAGTCTATCTAGACGCCTATGCCAACGAGCCCTTTGTGCAGCTCTTGCCCCGGGGCATCATGCCGCGCACGGCAAGCGTTGCGGGCAGCAATAACGCGCAGCTGGGCATCGCCTTAGACACCCACACGCAGACGCTGGTGGCATCCTGTGCCATCGACAACCTGGGCAAGGGCGCCGCCTCGCAGGCGATTCAATGCGCAAACATACTCTGTGGGTTGGCGGAGAAAACCGGGCTTACTGCGCTGGCCCCCGTCGTGTAAGGAGCACAATGTGAGCAAACCATCTATTGCAGCACCTGTGGGGAGCACCGTACAGGGTGTCACCTTTGTTGCAGGGGGGCTGGGAGCGGTCAAGGGGCTGCGTGTTGCGGGGGTCTCGGCTGGCTTCAGGCGGCATCCGGAGCGCAAGGATCTTGCCCTGGTCGTTGCCGAGCAACCGGCCATCGCAACGGGGGTGTTCACGCAGAACAGCTTTTGCGCGGCACCGGTCACGGTCAGCCGCGAGCATCTTGCGGCGAGCAGGGGCAAGGGTATGCGCGCCGTGATCCTCAACTCGGGCAATGCCAATGCCGCCACCGGCGAGCCCGGCCTGCAGACCGCTCTTGCCACGGCGCGGCTCGTTGCCTCAGAGCTGGGTTGTGAGCCGCAGCAGATCCTGGTGGCCTCAACAGGGGTTATCGGCCAAACGCTGGGTCTTGAGCACTTTGCATCCGGCGTGCCGCAGGCCTTATTGGCGCTGGGTGCCGCCGACGGCAGCGCTCATGCCGCAGGGCTCGCCGCCGCGCAGGCCATCATGACAACCGACACCGTGCCCAAGCAAGCCGCGGTCACCTTTGTGGCACCACAGGCAGACGGCAGCGAACTGACCTACACCTTGGGGGGCATCGCCAAGGGATCCGGCATGATCCAGCCCAACATGGCTACCCTGCTGGGGGTGCTGGCAACGGATGCGCCGCTGGCGCAGGAGGCGGCTGATCAGGCGTTGCGGCAGGCCATGCAGCTCTCGTTTAACAAGGTGACCATTGACTCGGATACCTCGACCAACGACAGCGTCTTCTTGCTGGCGACGGCTGCGGCAGGTGGGGCGGTTGTGGGGGTGGAAAGCCCAGTTTTCTTTGCATTTCAAACGGCGTTGGAGGTGTTGACCGAGGATCTGGCACGGCAGATCGCCTATGACGGCGAGGGTGCCACCAAGCTGGTGACTGTCAACGTGGCAGGGGCCGCAAGTGCCGCTGATGCTGATCTGGCGGCGCGCTCGGTGGCTAACTCGCCCCTGGTCAAGACGGCGGTGGCCGGGCACGATGCCAACTGGGGGCGCGTGGCCATGGCCCTTGGCAAGAGCGGCGCGCGGTTTGCGCAGCAGGACGTGGACATTGCCATCATGGGGCTGCCGGTCTGCTCCAAGGGGCTCAACCAGCCCTTTGACGAGGCCGAGGCGCTCAGGCGCTTTGATGGCTACGCAGAGATCGTCATCGATATCGACCTGGGCGCGGGCACGGAAGCCTCCCGCATCTGGACCTGCGATTTTACGCACGACTACATCTCGATAAATGGCGACTACAGGACCTAGGAGATTCATATGACCGAAGAACAGAGGGCGAACGAGCGGGCGGCTCAGGCACTTGCCTTGGGCAAGGCGCAGCTGCTCATCGAGTCACTGCCATGGATCAAGGTGGCTACCGGCAAGACCGTGGTTATCAAGTACGGCGGAGCCGCCATGATAGACGAGCAGCTGCGCGCCGACGTGATGAGCGACATCGTGCTCTTGAAGCTCATCGGGCTCAAGCCCATCATCGTGCACGGAGGCGGCAACGAGATATCGCATCTGAGCGAGAGGCTCGGGCTTCCCGTTGCCTTCAAAGACGGCATGCGCGTGACGCCGCCCGAGGTGATGGATCTGGTCAAGATGGTGCTCATCGGCAAGGTCAACCAGGAGCTGGTGGCGCAGATGAACGAGCACGGGCACATCGCCGTGGGCCTCAACGGCGCCGACGGGCACACAATCAAGGCGCGGCAGCTCAGCGCGGAGCTGGGGCTGGTGGGCGAGGTCACGCAGATCGACACCACGCTGCTGCGCGACCTCATCGCCAGCGACTACATCCCCGTCATCGCCAGCGTGGCCGTGGGGCAAGATGGCAAATCCTACAACGTCAACGCCGACATGGTTGCTGGCGAGCTGGCGGCGGCCATTGGCGCACACAAAGTCATCTTTCTCACCGACGTGGACGGCCTCTATAAGGACTTTGCGGATAAGACCTCGCTTATCTCGCGCATCAAGCACGCCCAAGCCATCGAGTTGGTGGCGGGCGGCACCCTGAGCAAGGGCATGCTGCCCAAGGTGCAGGCCTGCGTAACCGCGTTGACCGCGGGAGTCTCACGCGCACACATCCTCAACGGAACCATTCCCCACGCCCTGCTGCTCGAGATATTCACCGATCAGGGCGTGGGCACCATGATCATGCAGGATGCCCAGGATGTCTTGGTGGAGCAACCCTTGGACAACCTGGCCAGCAAACTACACGGAGTATAGGAGAGGCGCAATGGCATTATTAGAGCAACAACAACTGGATGCGAGCTATATCCAACAGACCTACAAGCGCAAGCCGGTGGAGTTTGTGCGGGGCTTAGGCACCCGGCTCTTTGACGACGAGGGCAACGAATACCTCGACTTCATCTCTGGTTTTGGGGCGGTGAGCATGGGGCACGCACACCCACAGGTCACGAGCGCTTTGCAGGAGCAGGCGGCCAAGCTGTTGCACGTGAGCAACTATTACTACGTTGAGGGCAGGGGCGAGTTGGCGCGCAAGATATCCGATCTTCTGAGTGCCACGGCAGATCCTGCCGCAGCCAGCCCCTGGAAGCTCTTCTTTGCCAACAGTGGCGCAGAGGCCAATGAGGGCGCCATCAAGCTGGCACGCAAATACGGCAAGCTGCACCTTGGGGGTGCCACAACCATCGTGAGCGCCAGGCGTTCGTTTCATGGGCGCACGCTGGCGGCGCTGGCTGCGACCGGGCAGGCGTCCAAGCAAGAGAGCTTTGGTTCCATGCCCCCTGGCTTTGTGCATGTTGAGCTCAACAGAATCGAAGCGCTGCTGCAAGAACTCGACACGCAGGGGCAAGGCGCGGTCTGCGCGGTGCTGCTCGAGTGTATCCAAGGCGAAGGGGGTGTGTATCCCTGTAGCGAGAGCTATCTGCAGGCGGTGCGGGCCCAGACCGCCAAGCGTGGTATATTGTTGCTGATCGACGAGGTGCAGACAGGGTTTTATCGCACGGGAACCTACCCCTTTGCCTTTCAGCATTACGGTGTTATGCCCGATGTGGTGACCATCGCCAAGGGCATGGGCAATGGAGTGCCCATCGGTGCGCTGTGCGCACAGGGCCCTGCGGCTGACATCCTCGAGCCGGGCGATCACGGCTCGACCTTTGGGGGGAGCCCCCTGGTGGTGGCCGCCGCCAACGCGACCATCGATGCCATGGCCGCCCAGGATATTGCAACCCATGTAACGGAGGTGGGGGCGTATCTGCAACAGCAGCTGGCCGCCCTGCCCCTGGTGAGCGAGGTGCGCGGCAAGGGGCTGATGCTGGGCGCGCAGCTGAGCAAGCCCGTTGCGGCCGAGGTAGTGGACGCGGCTTTGCAAAACGGTCTGGCAATCAACGCTGTGGGCAGCGACATCCTGCGCTTCTTGCCGCCGCTCGTTTGCACCACGGCAGATATCGATGTGCTGATCGAGCGCTTGCGCGCGCTCTTGGATGCCAGAAGTTGACAGCAGGGGCAAAAGACGATTGTATGAGTCTTGCCAAAGGCGACCGCGCCTTGATTACAAAGGAGACAAGAATGAGCGATACGGTACTACCCGATTGGAGCAAGCTCGACTCGGCAGCCGCGCTTGCGGGCAACCCGCTGGCAGGGCGCGACCTTCTGCGCCTGCTTGACCTGAGTCCGCAGGAGTTGCACCTGGTGCTCAGCACCGCCGTGGCACAAAAAGCCGCCTGGGCACAGGGCGTTGTTACAGCTCCCTATGCGGGCAAGGCGGTGGGAATCATCCTGGAGAAGCCCTCCATGCGCACGCGTGTGTCCTTTGAGGTGGCGGCATCACGCCTGGGCGCCCACGCGGTGGTGATGAGCGACAGTAACTCGGCGTTCAGCCGCGGCGAGACCGTCAAGGACACCACGCAGGTGCTTGAGCGTTTTGTGGACACCATCATCATCCGCACCTTCGCCCAGAGCAAGCTTGAGGAGGTGGCGCATTGGGCGCGGATCCCGGTGATTAACGCGCTTACCGACAGCTTTCACCCCTGCCAGGGCCTCGCCGATCTTCTCACCATTGCTGAGCATAAGGGCGATCTGAGTACGCTCAAACTCGCCTATGTGGGCGACGGCAACAACATGGCCCACACCTATCTGGAGGGTGGCGCGCTTACCGGCATGCACATCCATATCGCCACGCCGCCGGGTTTTGAGCCTGATGAGACAATCGTGGCTGAATGCCGCGCGGCAGCTGCCCAAACCGGCGCGCTGCTTGAGGTCGACCATGACTTTGCCGCGGCTTTGGCCAACGCAGACGTGGTGATCACCGATACCTGGACCTCGATGGGCAGCGAGGCCGAGCACGATGAGCGCCTCGCGGCCTTTGCGGGCTACCAGATCGATGCCGCTGCGATGGCACAGGCTGCCGCGGGGGCGATCTTCATGCACTGCCTGCCGGCGCATCGCGGCGAAGAGGTGACCGACGAGGTCATGGACGCGCCTTTCTCCGCAATCTATGATGAAGCCGAGAACAGACTCCATGCGCAAAAAGCGCTGGTATCCCTGGTTCTGGCGCAGTAAGATATCCATAGCAGGGGCTTGTGAGTGAGGAGAAGCAGATGAAGAAACGCAGCGAGCGGCATGAGGTGATACGCGAGATCATTCGCGGGGAGCATATCAAGACACAGCGCGACCTGGTTGCGAGTCTCAGGGCGCGTGGCTATGCGAGCACGCAGGCCACCATCTCGCGGGATATCGCGGATATGGGCTTGCGCAAGCTGCCCGAGGGTGTCTACATGCTTGCCGAGGATCTGCACCTCCAGCGCATGGTGGCCGATCTGGTGCTTGATGTTGCCGTGGCCAATAACCTGCTGGTCATCAAAGCGTCAACTGGCACGGCTGCTGGGGTGGCGGCCGCCCTCGACGCGGCCGAGTTGCCGGGTGTTGTGGGCTCGCTTGCCGGAGACGATACCATTTTGGTCATCGCCCAAGACAACGAGCAAGCCCAGCTTCTCGAGACCGCCATCAAGAAACTGCGGCTGCAATAGGGCAGGGGCGCAGCGCTCCGCAAAAATTGCGGCTGCAATAAGGCGGCGGCAGCGCCCCGCAAAGTAAGGAAACCGAAGGTAGGAGCGAACGCTGTTCGCCCGCACAATGAAAGGGTATCTATGAGCATCAACAAAGTGGTTTTGGCCTACAGCGGTGGACTTGATACGTCCATCATCATCCCCTGGCTCAAAGAAAACTACGGCTGCGAGGTCATCGCCATGGCAGCCGACGTGGGGCAGGGTGTCGAGGAATTCGAGGGGCTTGAGGCCAAGGCTCTGGCCACCGGCGCGAGCAAACTCTATATCGCCGACATCAAAGACGAGCTGGTCTGCGACTTTATCTGGCCTACGCTCAAGGCGGGCGCCCGCTATGAGAGCTACCTGCTGGGCACGAGCTTTGCGCGACCGCCTATTGCGCGTGCGCTCGTCGAGATAGCACGCAAGGAGGGCGCGGATGCCATCGCCCACGGTTGCACCGGCAAGGGCAACGACCAGGTGCGCTTTGAGCTCACCGCCCAGGCGCTTGCCCCTGAGCTTGCGGTTATCGCACCCTGGCGCGAGTGGGACATCCGCAGCCGTGAGGATGCCATCGCCTACGCCGAGGCGCACGCGATTCCACTCAAGATAACGCGCGAGACCAACTACTCCAAAGACCGCAACCTCTGGCATCTCTCGCACGAGGGCCTTGACCTTGAGGATCCCGCCAACGAGCCGGACTATCAGAAGCTGCTTGAGCTGGGTGTCACCCCCGAGGCCGCTCCCGATGAGCCCTGCTATCTCACGCTCAGCTTTGAGCAGGGCATCCCCGTAGCCCTTGATGGTGTGCCGCTTGACGGCGTGGTTCTTATCGAGAAGCTTAACGCTTTGGGAGGCGCAAACGGCGTGGGCACCATCGACCTGGTTGAGAACCGCCTGGTGGGCATGAAGAGCCGGGGCGTCTATGAGACGCCGGGTGGCAGCATCCTTTATACCGCACACGATGCGCTTGAGACCATCACGCTTGATAAGGAGACAGCGCATTTCAAGCAGACACTCGCTCTTAAATACGCCGATCTGGTCTACAACGGCCAATGGTACACACCGCTACGCACGGCGCTGGATGCCTTTGTCAACGACACACAAAAGACCGTAAGCGGCAGTGTGCGCATCAAGCTCTATAAGGGCAACGTCACCACCGTTGGCATGACCAGCCCCTACTCGCTTTATGATGTGGATATGGCGAGTTTTGGCGAGTCCGCCTACGACCACGCCGATGCCAAAGGCTTCATCAACCTCTTTGGCCTCCCCCTCAAGATAGCCGCAACCGTGAGGAAGCCCGAATAAGCCCGAATAAGCCGAGCAAGCCGAGCAAGCCGAGCGAGTCAGAATAAGTCCGAGCAAGCCGAGCAAGTCGAGCAAGCCGAGCAAGTCAGAATAAGCCAACGCCACGTCCTTCTCCCCCTGCTTGACAGGCGTGCAGAACAGCAAAAAGGAGCCAGCATCTTGACCAGCAACAAAGCCCTCTGGGGCGGACGTTTTGAACAACAGACCGAGACCTCGCTACAGGCCTTTGGTGCCTCGCTGCCCTTTGACCGGCGTCTTTGGTACTGCGACATCTTGGGCTCCAAAGCGCACGCCCACATGCTGGGTGCCCAGGGCATCATCCCCGCTACGGATGCGCAGGAGATCGCAGACGGCCTTGATGCGATAGCCGCCCAGATAGAGGCCGGCGACTTTGTCTTCGACCTTGTTGACGAGGACATCCACATGAGCATCGAGCGCGCGCTCACCGCGGCCATTGGCGACGCGGGGCGGCGGCTCCACACCGGCCGGAGCCGCAACGACCAGGTGGCAACCGACTTCAGGCTCTTTTGCAAGGCGCAGGCCGAGGCGCTTGCTCTGCGGGTCAACGAGCTGCGTGGCGTTCTTATCGAGGTTGCCTGCGACCATCCAAGCGTTGTGATGCCCGGCTACACGCATCTGCAAAAGGCGCAGCCGCTGCTGTTTGCCCACCATCTGCTCGCCTATTATTGGATGCTTGCGCGCGACTTCAAGCGGCTTGTTGCCGCTCAAGATGCCGCTGACGAGCTCCCCTTGGGCAGCGCCGCCCTTGCTGGCACCAGCTACCCGCTCAACCGACGGCAGGTCGCCGACGAGCTGGGTTTTGCCGCTGTGACCGCCAACTCGCTTGACGCCGTGTCCAACCGCGACTTCGCGCTCGATCTTCTCTACGCCTGTAGCGTGACGATGCTGCATCTCTCGCGTCTGTGCGAGGAGCTCATCTTATGGTCGAGCAGCGAGTTTGGCTTCATCACCTTAAGCGACGCCTACTCCACGGGCTCATCCATCATGCCGCAGAAGAAAAACCCCGATTTTGCCGAGCTGGTGCGTGGCAAGACCGGTCGCGTCTTTGGTGACCTGCAAGCCTTGCTGGTCACGCTCAAGGGGCTGCCGCTGGCCTATAACAAGGACATGCAGGAGGACAAGGAGGGTGTCTTTGACGCCGTTGACACGCTTGAGGCAAGTCTGCGCGCAGTTGCCGGCATGCTCGCGACCATGCAGGTCAACGCCGAGACCATGCGTGCGGGCGCGCTGGGCGGCTTCATGGCCGCCACCGACCTGGCCGACTTTCTCGTTGCCAAGGGCATGCCCTTCCGCGACGCGCACGAGGTGGTAGGGCGCATCGTCTTGCAGGCGGAGAAGACCGGGCGCACCCTCCAGTCATTCTCCCTGGCAGAATTGCAGGCGTTCAGCGACGTGTTCGATGCCGAGGCGCTTGCGGCCATCGACATCGACAAGGTGGTAGCTCGCCGCACCACCGCCGGCGGCACCGCTCCTGTCCAGGTTGCCGAGCAGCTCAACCAGGCCCGCCGCCAACTGGCCGCCGACACCCACCTTTTGCAAGGCGTTGCGTCAGCTACCGCGTAATCACCTCTTGATCACGCGCATGGCGCGCATGGCATTGAGGATGGCGAGAACGGCGACGCCCACATCGCCAAAGACTGCGGCCCACAGGCTGGCGATTCCCGCGGCACCGAGCGCAAGGAGAATCGCCTTGACTCCCAACGCAAAGATGATGTTTTGCCAGACGATGCGATGCGTGCGCTGCGCGATGCGGATGGCACTCACGATCTTTGAGGGCTCGTCGGTCATGAGCACCACGTCCGCCGCCTCGATCGCTGCGTCGGAGCCCACGCCGCCCATCGCGATGCCGATGTCGCTGCGCGCAAGCAGGGGGGCGTCGTTGATGCCATCGCCCACGGCCGCCAGCTTGCCGCCGCCTGCCTTTGCCTCTCCTTGAGCCTCAAGCAACTCGAGCTTCTCCACCTTCTGATGCGGCAGAAGCTCGGCAAAGACCCTGTCAACGCCCAGCTCGGCACCCACACTTTGGCCAACCCGCTCGCTGTCGCCTGTAAGCATGACGATGTTGCGCACACCGGCTGTGCGCAACTCAGCAATCGCCTGCTTGCTGTCAGGCTTGATCTCATCGGCGATCACCAGGTAGCCCGCAAAGCTGCCGTTCAAGGCAAGATAGACGACCGTACCCACGGTTTCAGGCTGCGCAAAGGCGATGCCCTCAGCTTCCATCAAGGTCTTGTTGCCCGCCAGTACGGTGGTATCGTCCACCAGCACGCGCACGCCGTGCCCCGCATGCTCTTCATGCGAGTGGATGCGAGCGGTATCGACGGGTTTGCCATAGGCGGCAAGGATGGAGGTGGCTATGGGGTGCGTCGAGTTGCTCTCAGCATGGGCGGCAAAAAACAGGAGTTCGTCTTGGTTGCGCCCCTCGGCAGCAACCGTCTGCGTTACCTTGAACACGCCTTTGGTCAAGGTGCCGGTCTTATCAAAAACCACGGTATCGACCTTGTTGAGCGCCTCGAGGTAGTTGCTCCCCTTGACGAGGATGCCATTGCGTGAGGCACCGCCTATGCCGCCAAAAAAGCTCAGCGGTATCGAGATGACCAAGGCGCAAGGGCAGGACACCACAAGAAAGACCAACGCGCGGCCGACCCACTCGGCAAAGGGCATGCCGGGGATGAACAGCGGGGGGATAAGGGCCAGCGCAACGGCCGAGAACACCACGACCGGCGTGTAGACGCGGGCAAAGCGCGTAATGAAGTTCTCGACGGGGGCTTTGTGGGCGCTGGCATTCTGCACCAGATCGAGTATCTTTGAGACGGTGGACTCGCCAAAGCTCTTGGTGACCTCGATGGCGAGCAAACCGCTCTTGTTGATGCTGCCGCTGAGCACCTCGTCGCCAGGCACCACGTCGCGGGGGAGTGCCTCGCCGGTAAGCGCGGAGGTATCGAGCGCGGAGCATCCTTCGAGCACTCTGCCATCCAGCGGTATCTTCTCGCCAGGACGCACTACTATCGTCTGACCCACGCGCACGCTGTCAGGCGAGACGCGCTGCACCGTGTCGCCCGTCTTGAGGTTGGCAAAGTCGGGACGTATGTCCATGAGCGCCGCTATGGAGCTGCGCGAGCGCCCCACTGCCAGCTGCTCAAACGCCTCGCCCACCTGATAGAAGAGCATGACCGCCACGCCCTCTGGGTATTCTCCGAGGATAAAGGCACCGATGGTGGCGATGCTCATGAGAAAGTTCTCGTCAAATATCTTGCCGCGTGTGATGTTTTGCGCAGCGCGCCAGAGCACCTCACCACCCACCAGCAGATAACTCACAAAAAAGAGGGCGAACTCAGCTTGCCACGGCAACTCGAGCACGAAGTTGAGCACCAGGCCAAGCGCGAAGAGCGCCGCCCCAAAGCCCATACGCAAGCGGTCGAGTAGCTCCTTCTTGCTGCTCTTTGGTTCGCTTTTGCTCTCGTGTCCGCAGCCGCTACAGCATTCGCATGATGTTTCCATACCACAACTCCCTTATCTACGCCTGGTTCTCGCTGACATGAATGAGCCCCTGATAAAACACGTTGTGCACATGCTCGTCGTCAAGGGAGTAGTACACGACCTTGCCCTCGCGGCGGTATTTGACCAGCTGCGTCTGCCGCAGAACCTTGAGGTGGTGGGATATAGCCGGCTGGGTCATATCAAGAAGCGCGGCGATATCGCAGACGCACATCTCGGCAAGGAGAAGGGCGTTGATTATCTTGAGCCTGCTGGGGTCGCCCAACACCTTGAAGAGCTCCGCCATCTGCTGGAGTCGTTCGTCGCCGGTCAATCCGGTTTTCACCTGGTGTATCACATCATCGTGGATGACCGAGCAACTGCAAAAAGCGTCTTCCTGATGGTCGTGTGGCTGCGTCATGTTGTTCTCCAAATAACATATAAGCAATTGTTTATGTGTACTTTACAAGTGGGGTCCTGCTCTGTCAAGGGGGGGGGGCAGGAAAAGCGCCAAGGCACACATTGCTGGTAGAGCGAACCCAGCCGTCTATGAATGAACGTTTATTAGGAAATGTGAAAACGGGGTACTGTATGCGACAGATTTCCTTGCTATAACAAGATGTCTCAAAAAATGACGAGCAGGAGGCGAGGATGATATTACGAACCACGGCGCAGCATAGCCACTACCATGACGAGCGCGCAACCCAAAAAGACAATGTCGGCGCAACTCACAAGCTGTCCTTTTTGGAAGTGTTTGAGCAGTATCCCATCGCCGAGCTTGATGCTGAGCAGGGTCTTTTGCGCCATGACGATAATGCCGCCGCCTATTGCAAGGCGCTCCGCTCATTTGTCCGAACCACTGTGCCGCTCCTGAATGCGATGGATGATCCACAGAAAGAAACCCTGGGGCGCTATGCAATCCAAGCGCGCGAGGTCAAGAATAGTTGCAGGATCATCTGCGCAACACCACTCAGTATCCTCGCGGAGGAACTCGAGGTCGCGGCGCGATCGTTGGATGTGGATTTTGTCTGGGACTATAACGGATACTTCCATTTCAGGGCACGATACTTGATAGAGGACATTGAGGAACTTCTAAATAGGTTACAATAGCAGCAGAATAAACATTCGTATTATACGGGCAGCGGGAGGTTCAGAGAATTCACGTCCGTGTTGTGGTAAAGGGGCTGTTGACATGCGAACGACCCAATGGGTGGCTGAGGCAACACAGCATCTCAGCAAGAATGAAATCGCAGACTATTTTGAGCGCCGTGGCCTTGAGGTGCCGCCTGATGCCTTGGCGGAGATCTTTGCCGATACCGCTGGACGCGTGCAGAGCGTGAGGTTGGTGGGCGATCTGCTCGAAACGCATCCCCATGACATCAAATATGTCAAGAGCGCCTACCGCCACACGATGCAGACAGTGATCCGCGAGCGCGTTTTTACCGTCTGCACGCCCGCGGCACGCACTTTGCTCATCGAGCTCTCGTTGCTTATGCGTTTGCCCTTTGGTCTGGTGGCTGAGCTGGCACAGGATGAGGCAACGTTGGCGGAGCTCCTTGCGAGTTCGTCGTTCTTCAGCTATGACACGTTTTTGTGTGAATACCGCATGCACCCCATCCTGCTTGATTTTCTCCGCGGCAAACAAGGTGAATTGAGCGTGGAGCAGCGACGGAAGACCCTTGGCACGGCTGCCCGGTGGTGCATTGAACACGAGCTTGTGCTGGATGCCTGCCTTTATCATGAGCAACTGGGCGATTATGATGCCATTACCGATCTGGCCTCCACCTTGACCTTTGTGATCCCGCCCGAGAAGGCGGAGGGTCTGCTGGAGATATTCAACCGTGCCCCGCGCTCTTTGTTCAGCACGAATCCCGCCGCGCCGGTTGTGCATGTCAGGTTCCTGCTGAGCCTGGGCAGGGTTGACGAGGCGCGCGCGGCGATGCACGACTACATCGCGCGGATCGAGAGCCTCCCCCAAACCCCCGCAACCCGTCAGAGCCTGTTTGGTCTCTACAACAATCTGGGTTTTGCCGGCCTGGTGCAGTGCATCGAAACCGGCGATTATGAGTTTTGGCAGTACTTCAAACAGGCGTCAGCCTATGCGGAGCCGAGTGGATTCGCGCCCTCGAGATCGATGACGGTGGCCTCTTTGGGAACCTTTGTTTGCAGGGTTGGCAAGCCCGATAAAGGTGAATTGGAGAAGTACCTGGCGGCGATACGCAAAGCCGTTTTTTATGCGGAAGGTTGCCTGGGCAACTGCATGGCTGGTTTGGATGACCTGACTGAGGCCGAGATAGCCTTCTATCGCCTCGATGTGCGCACGGCAGAGTGTTGCGCGCTCCAAGCCCTGTTCAAAGCGCGCAAAAGTGGGCAGTACGAGGTGGAGAGCACGACGCTGTTCTTGCTGCTGCGCACCTATCTGTATCAAGGGCGATTCGAGAAGCTCCAGACGGTCCTTGAGCAGATCGAGCGACTCACAGAGGTGCCGGAGTTCATCAACCGGCAGAACCATTACGAGATCGAGCTAGGTTGGTTTTATGCCATGATAGGGGAGCGCAATCGCATCGCGCCGCGCTTCAAAAGCGATATCTGGGCGCACGAGCGAGGGCTCCATATCGATGATTTTGCCGCTTTGGTCAAGTGCAAATACTATGCTCTGGAGAAGAACTACAGCACGATGAGTGCCTTTTTGCGCAGCCGGACCGAGGGCTTTGGTATCTCCCATTTCTTGTTTGGGCGGATCGTGAAGGAGTTGGTCAATGCCATATGCCAATACGAGTTGCGAAACAAGGCGGACGCGATGCAGCATTTGCGTGTCGCGTATGATCTTGCAAAGCCCAATGAGATACTGATGCCTTTTATCGCGATGGGAAACCACGCACGGAGTCTCATCGGCTATGCCCTCAAGATCAAGGATCTGGGGATTCCCACCGCCTGGCTGCAAATGGTTCGCAGCAAGGCGACGACCTATGCAAAGCGCGTTGCTTCTGTGCGCAATCGCTACCTTGAATCCTGTGGTGACGCGCCACTCGTGCAGCTCACTACAAAAGAGCTGCGCTTGCTGGATGACCTCTCGCGCGGCCTATCGCGTAGCGAGTTGGCGCTTGCGCAGGATATCTCGATCAACACGGTCAAAGCCATGTTGCAGATAGTCTATGAGAAGCTTGGCGCCGAGAGCGGCATCGAAGCGGTGCGCATTGCTGCGAGCAAGAATCTGATTTAAGGACCCCTGATTAACTGCTTGTATGCCAGATGGTATGCAATGAGTTAATCGGTGGTTCCTTAAGCGTCAGCGTCAGCATTGTGGCGCTTGAGAGCCTCGCGCACATCATCGAGCTGCGAAAGCACGATTCCCGCCAGGATGATGATGACACCAGCCGCAACGGGAGCAGTAATCGTGTCGCCCAAGAAGATCGCCGCCGCCAGGATACCGCAGGGCATCTCGCCCGACGCCATGATGGTGGTGAGGCCGCTCGGCAGATGGGGTGCTCCCGTCTGGATGAGCACGATGGGCAAAAATATGCCCACCAGCGCCAGAGGTATACCAAAAATGGCGATGCCGTTTTGCAGTGCTCCCTCGACAAAGAAGCCGGGAGCCAGCGCAAAGGTGATGAGCAGGCTCCCAGCAGAGGTGAACAGCGTACGGTTGATGGCGGGTTGCTCCACAGCTATCCTGCCGCTTGCAAAGAGAAAGACCGTATAGCAGACCGCCGAGAGTATCCCAAAAAAGACACCCAGGGGGTCGAGCCCCTCCACGCTTTGCTCAAAGACGCCAGCGGCCAAAAAGGTTCCTACCATGATGACGAGCACGGCGAGCACGGTCATGCGCTTAGGCAGCCTGCGTTCGACCAGCGCCTGGAGCACGACGCCCATCCATACAAACTGGAAGAGCAGGGTCACCGAGGTTGCTGCCGACAGGAGGTCAAGGGCATGGTAATAGCCATAGCTCACACCGGCGGCAACGATGCCCAGGCCGATGAGCTGGGCGACCTGCTTGAGTGTGATTTTTCTACGGGAGAAAAGCGCAACAACCAGCGCCAGAAAGACGACCCCAAACAGATACTGTGCGGTCATGACATCGGATGTCGAGAAGCCCTGCGCAAACAGGCTGCGCACCAGAGGGATCACGATTCCGTAGCAGCAGCCGCCCGCAAAGACGAGAAGCGAGTATTTGAGCGTTTTTGGCATCGGAGTATCTTACAACAGTGCGCATGATAATGGTGTATCATGGGCACCTTATGTATCGTAAAACTACCGTAACGACCGTAGACGTACCAGCAAGGGCTTTGTCAGCGTGTGTGCTGACGCAGTAAGGAATGTGAGCAACCTGGTAAAGGAGCAGAGTTTTTCGACCGAAGTACCCCAGGAGCGCGCCTTGCTTGTGGGGATCGATCGTGGCAACACAGAATGGCAGCTTGAGCAATCCCTCGAGGAGCTTGCCCGTCTGGTCGAGACGGACGGTGCCGTAGTGGTGGGGATGGTCTCGCAGCGCCTGAAGAACCCCAACGCGCGGACTTTTATCGGCACGGGCAAGGTGGAAGAGGTCGTTAATGCCGCCGCCGCCTTTGAAGCTGACGTGGTGGTATTCGACGATGAGTTGACCCCTTCGCAGCAATCGAATCTCGAGAAGGAGATAAAAGGTATCAAGATCATTGACCGCACGGCCTTGATCCTGGATATATTCGCCCTGCACGCCACGAGCCGTGAGGGAACCTTGCAGGTGCGTCTTGCGCAAAACCAGTATCTTCTGCCGCGTCTGCGTGGCATGTGGTCGCATCTTGCGGCCAACCGCATGGGCGGTGGCGTGGGCTCGCGCTTTGGTGAGGGCGAGAGTCAACTTGAGGTCGACCGCCGTATGGTGCGCAAACGCATCAGCCACATTCGCGGCGAACTCAAAAAAGTGGCTGAGGAGCGCGCCATCCAGCGCCAGGCGCGTCTTGAATCGGGCATCTTCAAGGTAGCTCTTGCCGGTTATACCAATGCTGGCAAATCAAGCCTGCTCAATCGCCTGACCCAAGCCGACGTACTCGCCTACGACCAGCTGTTTGCCACGCTTGACTCGGTGACCCGCAAGTTGTTGCTCCCCAGGGGGCGCGAGTTGACCCTGACTGACACCGTCGGGTTCATCCAAAAGCTGCCCACCACGCTGGTCGAGGCCTTCAAATCAACGCTCGACGAGATTGTCAACGCCGACCTTATCCTCCATGTGGTCGATGCAGGAGCGCCGCAGCGTGACGCGCAGATGAATGCCGTGGGCGAGGTGCTTGAGCAGATAGGCGCGCATGACATCCCCACGCTTTTGGTGTTCAACAAGGCAGACGCGCTTGATGCCACAACAACAGAAGTGCTTGGGGAGAAGTTCCCGGGCGCTGTGCTGGTCTCCGCCCTCACTGGTGCCGGGATGGATAGCTTGCTCCAGCGTGTAGAGCAACTGGTGGATGCCACCAGCGCGGTCATGCGGGTCTGCATCCCCTATGCGCAAGGAGCCTTGGTGCAGCTGGCGCACGAGCGTTGCTCGATTATCTCGGAGCAGTACGCTGCGGAGGGCACGGTGCTACAGCTGCGGATACCCCCGGCATTCGCCGCGAAGTTCCTGCCCTGCAAGATCGACTAGCGCCCTGCATCCGATAGCCTGACGGTGACGAGTGTGTTTGTCTGACTGCAACCAGTCTAGGGAGCTTTTAGCGCAACTCCTTTGGTACCTTATCCGCATCCAATACCGTTGTGCAGGAGGGGCATCGAACGGCGGCGAGAGGAATATCCTGCGTGCAATAGGGACAGGTCTTGGTGGTAACCGCTGGCTTTTTGCGGGAGAGTTTATTGACGGTCTTGACCAAGAAGAAGATGACCAGCGAGACCAGAAGAAAGTTGATGACGGCGGAGATAAACAGGCCGTATTGGATTTGAGCGGCATGGTCGTCCGTGCCCAGCCTGACAACAAGGGTGGCAAAATCCGTTCCGCCGGTGATAAGGCTCAAAAGTGGCGTGACAAGATCACCTACCAGTGAGTTGATGATGGCGGTAAAGGCACCGCCCATTATCACGGCGACTGCCAAATCAAGCACGTTACCCCGTGCGATAAAATCCTTGAATTCCTGTATCAACTTCATGGTTGCTCCCAGCGAGAAAAGATAGACAAACGGTTCTCGCCCAGTTTACACCTCAATTTTCACGTTCACAAAAATTCCTCAGAGTGCGCGGAGCAGTGCTACTACCTTGCCGAGGATGGTCACATCGGTTGTGTAGATGGGATCCATTGTCTGATTCTCGGGTTGCAGCCGTATGCGGTTGGGCTCGCGGTAGAAGGTCTTGACGGTTGCCTCGTCATCAAGGAGCGCCACCACGATGTCGCCGTTATTGGCGGTGGGCTGCTCCTTTACCACGACGTAATCACCGTCAAGGATACCGGCTTCAATCATGGATTCGCCTTTGACGGTGAGCATGAAGGAGCTGGAATCACCGACAATCTGTGAGGGCAGGGGATAGGTCTCCTCGATGTTTTGCTCGGCAAGGATGGGCGCCCCTGCCGCAACGCGCCCCACCAGAGGCAGGGTCACCACATTGCGAAATACGTCGGGCTCGTCACTCAAGCTGCTCGACTCTTCAATAGTCGCCGGGTCGAGGATGACCAACGCGCGAGCAGCCGATGAGTCGCGGCGGATGTAGCCCTTGTTTTCAAGAGCGTGAAGATGCGTGTGAACCGTTGAGGATGAGGACAGCCCAATGGCATCACCTATCTCGCGCACGCTGGGCGGGTAGCCATTCTTGGCGGTGGCAGTTCGCAGATAATCCAGTATCTCTCGCTGCCGATTGGTCAGTTCCTTCTTTGTCATAACGGCTCCTATCGAACGGTTTTGTCCATTGTAGAACATCTGAGAAAAAAAATCAAACAAATGTTCGAAAATCTCTTGCAACAAACGGATGTTCGGGTTATAGTGTTGCAACAAACAGGCGTTCGCGTAAGGAGAAACAATGAGAACGATCAGAAAGATGTTCAAGGCGGAGAGCTGTAATGGCGTCGCGTTGCAGGGCGTCACCCTCCCACAAAAAGTTATGGCAATCGCATTGGCCGGTGGCTTCTCGCTCATTCTGGTAATTCTGCCCACTCTCGGATAAAGAGCCGTATTCCATTGAAGCACTAGATATGGTGTGGTACTCTCATGAGAACTTCAATAAATGGGGGTCGTATGCGCTGTCCAAACTGTGGTGGTATCGAATCGGCTGTCATAGACTCTCGTCCTTCGGAGGACGGGCTCTCTATCAGAAGGCGACGTGAGTGTTCCTCGTGCAACAAGCGCTTCACCACCTATGAACGGCATCATGAATCCCCCCTGATAGTCCTGAAAAACGATAAGAGCTCCGAGCCCTTTGACCGAGAGAAACTCCTGCGGGGTCTGATGATCGCCACAGCAAAACGCGATATTCCCGTGAGCAAGCTCAACCATCTGATTGACGATGTCGAGGCGGAGATACGCAACACGATGAAGAGCGAAGTGCGCTCGACTACCTTGGGCGATATGGTGTTGCTGCGCCTGCGCGATATCGACGATGTCGCCTATATCCGCTTCGCTTCGGTCTACAAGGATTTTAAGGATCTGGATGAGTTTCAGGCCGCGTTGAAAGGTATGGGTTGATTGGTGGATTCGCTTATCGTCAAGATCAAGCGGCTCGATCCCTCTGTTCCGCTTCCCGCCTATGCCTACCCCGGCGATGCTGGCCTTGACCTGACGGCCTCGGTCGACTGTACGCTGGCACCCCTTGAGCGCGCTTTGATTCCCACGGGTTTGCAGATTGCCCTGCCCGAGGGCTATGCGGGCTTTTGCCAGCCGCGAAGCGGTCTTGCGCTGCGCGTGGGGCTCTCGCAAGCCAATACGCCCGGGCTTATCGACAGCCAATATCGGGGAGAGATCAAGATAATCGCCATCAACCTCGATAAGGCGGAGCCCATCCGAATCACAAAAGGCGACCGCATCGCACAGCTTGTCATCCTGCCGGTGCCAAGGGTCTCCCTCGTTGAGGTGGATGAACTCGATGTTACTCGCCGTAGCGACAAAGGCTTTGGCAGCAGCGGCCTGCAGGACTGAAGCACGGCCTGGTGAGATAGTGAGATAGGGGGAGTGAGATAGGGGACGGTTCCTTGTCTCACTAAGTGAGACAAGGAACCGTCCCCTATCTCACCCCAACTTGCTACCACAACCCCTGAGAGCGCGGACAAAGAGGGCGCTTATGCAGAGCGTGCGGTACATGTGCCTCTCCTATCCTCTCCCCAAGTCATCTATGACAATGACAAGACGCTCAAGGCACGTTTGGCGACAGCCATCAGCCTGCTCACCAGCGAACAACAGCGCATCACGGTGTTATTATCTTTCGAGCCTGTAGACAAACAACGCCTTACGCCGCGCGAAGAGCAACACGCTGCCATAGAACTCCTTGACGCTGTCTGCTCGGTCTATGCCTAAATGTAGATGAGGCAACGGGTAGGTGAGACAGCCCGGATGGGCTGCACACATGCTGTCATGAACCCCATTCTATTACGGTATACTAATCCGACAAGAGCTTATCGATTAAATGAAGGAGAGGCGACCATGCCAATCAAGTACTTTTCTACTGTTTATGGCGATTTACAAGGTAGCCATGGTTGGGTACGAAAGATGTTTTTCCTTACCTTTCTTTCGTTCATCATCCCTATCTTTGGACCGCTCGTGGTGAATAGCTACCTGTTTGGGTGGGCGCGTGATGCCGCCTATGGGGTTCAGACACCTCTCCCCAAGCGGGTGTTTGGTAATGAGGACGGTCAGCTGTATGCACGGGCGGGGAGACTGTTTGTGGTCTCGTT
>JAITTM010000203.1 GCA_031286975.1 Coriobacteriales bacterium | reverse complement strand
GCGGGCGTACTCAAGCCCACCACAGGCAGCATCCTGTTTAACGCTGTCTCCATAGTGGGCAAGAAGCCGGAACATATCCATAAGATGGGAGTGGCGCTCGTGCCCGAGGGACGCGAGATCTTTCCCACCCTTACGGTTGCGGAAAACCTGCGCATCGGTGCCTTTGGGCGCTTTGACGCCAAGCGCTTCGCGGAGGATATCGAGGATATGTTCACGCTGTTCCCCATCCTCAAAGATCGCTACAAGCAGGCGGGGGGTCTACTCTCGGGCGGCGAGCAGCAGATGCTCGCCATCGCGCGCGGTCTTATCTCACGCCCAGACCTACTCATGCTCGATGAGCCGTCGCTGGGTCTTTCTCCCAATATGGTTGACCAGATATTCGAGCTCATTGCCAATCTCAAGGCGCGCGGCATCACCATTCTGCTGGTTGAGCAAAACGCGCAGCGAGCCCTGCAGATAGCGGATCGTGCCTATCTTCTGAACACGGGGTCCGTCGAGTTCGCGGGCAGACCCTCAGAAATGGACGACGCGATCGACATTGCCTCGGTGTATCTGGGGCAGCAGAAGGGAGCGGCCCTGTGAGCACGACCATCTTTGCTGAATTCCTTATCAACACCTTGAGCTTGGGCAGCCTGTATGCACTTATCAGTTTGGGGCTTGTGTTTGTCTATGGCATCATGCAGCTGGTCAACTTTGCCTATGGCGAGTTTATCACGGTGAGTTGCTATACCCTGTATATGCTGGGTGCCTTTACCGATCTGCCCTGGCCACTGGTGTTCCTCTGCGCCATCCTTACGGGCGTGCTTATTGGCTATCTGAGTGAGCTTGTCGCGTTTCGACCCTTCAGGGGGCGCTCCCTTGATGCCCTGCTGGTGACCTCGTTTGCCATTAGCGTGATCTTGCAGCACGTGTTTCAGCTCGCCATCAGCCCGCGCTCCAAGGCGGTGCCTCTGCCGGAGTTCTTCAATTACAACGTCGAGCTCTTTGGCGTTGTGACACCACTGCGCAGCTATATCATCATCGTGACAACCGTTATCCTGCTCATCGGCTTTACCTTCCTCATGCGCAAGACCGTACTGGGCGTGGCGATGCGTGCTGCCTCAGAGAACTTCGTCGCCGCACGGCTCATGGGCGTACCGGCAAACCTCGTTATCTCAACAGCTTTCATCATCAGCGGCTTGTTGGCCGGCATCGTCGCCATCTTCTGGAGCGCCCGAGCGGGTACCGTCGAGCCTCTGATGGGCGGCGCGCCGCTCCTTGTGGGCTTTATCGCCGTGGTGATTGGCGGCATGCACAGCATCCCCGGCTCGGTGGTGGGTGGCTTTGTCTACGCTGTTATCGCCAATGTGCTCGCCCTTGCCCTGCCCACCACCATGCTGTCGTTTCGTGATGCCATCATGTTCGCCATCGTCATCCTGTTCTTGGTGCTTAAACCAGAAGGGCTCATACGCGGCAGCTATCAAGAGGAGCGTGTTGGATAATGGCGAGAAAAACACGCGCTGCCGGCTCATACGCAGGTATACGGGGAATCCTCAAAGGCAAGGGTTCCACACCCTTGCTGCTCTGTGTTCTGCTGGTGGTCATCAGTGCCTTTATCTGGTGGCTTAACATCCCCTTTATCGAGGATATCTTCACCGTCTCGACCATCACGCTCGTCATGGTGCTCGGGTTTCAGCTGTTCATGGGCAACTCGGGCATCCTCAACTGGAGCTATGTGGGCTACGTGGGCATTGGGGCCTTTGCCTCGGCGATCCTCTCACTGGCGCCGCAGGTCAAGGCCTTGCAGATCCCCGTCATGTACCCCTTTCTCATCGACCTGAACCTTCCTTTGCCGCTTGCCCTGCTGGGCGGTGCCCTTGTCGCTGCCTTTGTTGCCGCCCTCATCGCCTGGCCACTTATGCGCCTCTCTGACGCGGTGGGCGCCATCACGCAGTTTGCGCTGCTCATCGTGATAAACGTGCTGCTTGCCCAGTGGCAACAGGTCACCAATGGGCCGCGCACCTTTACGCTAGGCGGCACGCGCCTGATCACGCTCTGGCCCGCACTCGGGGTGGCGCTCGTGATCATTATCGCCGTGTTTCTCTTCAAGGAGTCCTCGCTGGGTCTGCGGCTGCGCGCGAGCCGCGACGACAAGCATGCCGCAAACAGCAGCGGCATCAACGTTATCGCCGTGCGCTACTTTGGCTATGTGATAAGTGCAGCGATCGGTGGGCTGGCGGGTGGCCTGTACTCGCATTACATCCTTTCGATCACGGCATCCTCGTTTTATATGGGCGAGTTGTTCCTTCTGCTCTCAATGGCGGTCATTGGCGGCTCGATGTCGGTCTCGGGTGCCTTTTTTGGCACCGTGCTGGTCGTACTCTGCCAACAGGGGCTTCGCCAGCTTGAGCTCATCATGACCCGTGGTGGCTTTGAGGTCTCCGGCACCACTGAGATTGTGGTCGCCGTGCTCATGATCGTGTTCCTCGTGTTCAAACCAAACGGTATCTCGGGTGGTGGCGAACTCTCGCTGACCACCCTCAAAAAGCGTTTTGGCTTTCGCAGAACCAAAACTCTCGACAGCAAGACCCCCAACGATAAAGAGGTGGCTGAACCATGACGACATTAACTGACGAGACCGTATTCTATGCGTTTGAGCCGGGGCTGAGCCCCGTTGCTCGGGTGGCGCTCGGTGAGCCCATCACGCTGATCACCAAAGACTGCTTTGCCAACCAGCTCAAGACCAACGAGGACACCCTCGACGCGCTTGACTGGGATTACATCAACCCAGCTACCGGCCCTGTCTACATCGAGGGAGTCAAACCGGGAGACCTCGTGCGCGTCCACATTGTGGAGCTCACACCGCTCGGCAACGCGGCGATGACCACGATTCCCGGCGACGGTGCCATCTCGGGCATCATTGAGGGCTCAACGACCATCCTGCCCAACGGCATTGATGCCGCGGGTGCCAAGACCCTCGAGGTTCCCACCGAGCGCGGAACCCTCACGCTGCCCGCCAAGCCGATGATCGGCGTGATAGGTCTGGCACCCGCAGAGGGCAGGATCCCCAACGGAACCCCCGGGGCTCACGGCGGCAACATGGACTGCACCCTGATTGGCGAGGGCAGCTATCTCTACCTCCGTGCCGCTGTTGCCGGTGGCCTGTTTGGCTGCGGCGACGTGCACGCACTCATGGGTGACGGCGAGGTGTTGGTTTGCGGCGCCGAGACCCCTGCGCGCGTCACGGTCTCGTTCAGCGTTGTTGATGCCCCCGCCGTGCCTACGCCCCTTTTGGAGAATGACGAGCTTTTTGCCGTTATAGCCTCTGCCTCCACCGCGGACGAGGCCCTGCACCTGGCAACCGACCTCACCCACGACTTTCTCACCAAGGTAGCAGGGCTGAGCGCCAATGACGCCGGTCGTCTCATGAGCCTCGTAGGCAACCTCAGGTTCTGCCAGGTCGTCGACCCGCAACTGACGGTTCGCTTCGAGTTTCCCAAGGCGGTTGTGGCATCGCTGGGCTTTGAGGGGATTACGCAGACTGCGTAAAGCTTGAACGCTACGCATCCACCGCCTGAAACTGACTGGCTACAAGCACTCGGGCACCGTGTGTGTTGCGGGCGATGATCTCTTCAAGAGCCCGTCTTGGCAAGTGCGGCTCGTTATTGATCTGCGAGAGATGCATGCCCACTACGCACTGGGTGTTGTTGGAGAGAATTTCTTGCAGCGCCTCAGCTGCCTGCATATTGGAGAGGTGCCCCCTGCTTGACGCGACGCGGTGTTTGAGCTGGTAGGGATAGGGACCTGCTTGCAGCATATGTGCGTCGTGATTGGTTTCGAGCGCCAGGATGTGACAGCCTTGCAGCAGCTCGCGTGCCTCGCCGGTAAGCTGACCGGTGTCCGTCATATAGCCGATAACCTGCGTGCTGGCTGCGCAAGCGCCTGTCTCCACGTCTTGAGCTACGCCTTGCCCTGTGCGCTCCCGCGCGCCTTGAGTCAAGCTCTCCCCTACGCCTTGCCCTTCGCACTCCCCCAAGCTCTCCCCTGCGCCCTCTTTAGCGCCCTCAATGCGAAAGCCTACGGGCTCGGCCGCGTCGTGCGAGGTGGGAAACGCGGTGATACTCATGCCGGCCAAGGCAAAGGTCTCCATCGGCTTGAAGCTCCTAAGCTCACTGGTTGCGTGTATCTCGTTGAATATCTGCGCAGCTCGCCGTGTTTTCTCCGTTGTATAGACGGGCACCTCGATGCCGAGCTTCTGCCAGCCACGCAGCACCACGCCCAGACCGGCGACGTGGTCGCTGTGCTCATGCGTGATGAGGATGCCACGAATGCTTGCAGGGTCAACCGCTGCCTGCGCCAAGCGCTCGGCAAGCGTCTTCTTGTTAAAGCCGCAGTCGATAAGCACCGCACCGCCAGGCGCTTGAACCACAGCGGCATTGCCCTTGCTTCCGCTGCCCAAAACGTGGAGTCTCATCGATCCTGCACGCGTGCCTTGAGGGCGCGCTCGACCTCGCGCTTGCTGTCGCGCTCAGCCATACTCGCGCGTTTGTCGTAGTTCTTTTTGCCCTTGGCAAGCCCCAGCTCCACCTTGACCAAGCCGTTGGGAGCAAAGTAGAGGTTGAGCGGGACGAGCGTCATGCCGTCTTGTTTGGTCTTCTGCTCAAGGTACCTGATCTGTTTTTTATGCAGGAGTAGCCGACGCTTGCGGTCGGGGTCACCATTAGCACGGTTACCGTGGCTGTAGGGCGCGATATGCATGCCGTGCAACCAGACCTCGCCCCTGCGCACCAGCGCAAAGGTGTCGGTGATCTGCGCGTTGCTCTCGCGCAGCGAACGCACCTCCGTGCCCGTCAGTTCGATGCCGGCCTCAAAGGTCTCATCGATGCTGTAATCATGAAAGGCACGACGGTTCTTCGCTATGTTCTTACGTTCTGGCATTGGAGCTGCTTTCTTGATGGTCGGGTGAGCAGGCTTTTGCGAGCGAGCAGATCGGCTTGAAAGTGATGCTCTGAGCGAAGGGGCGCACTTGGTACGTAACTGAGCTCAGGTCATCACTTGAAAGCCAAGATGCCGCTCACAAAAGCCTACCGCGGGGTGAAGTCGGTGCTGGGCTCAAGATCGAGCACAAATCGCGTGAGTATCTTGACGGTAGCATCGAGGTCGCTGAGCTTGAGCACCTCGGTGGGCGTGTGCATATAGCGCAGAGGAATGGAGATAAGCCCCGCCACCTTGCCGCCGCGCGATATCTGGATGGGGTTGGCATCGGTGCCGGTTGCGCGTGATTCAGGGCCAATCTGGTAGGGTGACTTGGTCTTCTCCGCTGCTTTTACCAGGGCTTCAAAGAGCACGGGGTTGATGTTGGGACCGCG
>JAITTM010000068.1 GCA_031286975.1 Coriobacteriales bacterium | reverse complement strand
CTGATGGCAGCCTTGGGTTGATCCGCACACCTGTCGTTTGCGCCTTTGGGTGTGGCGTTGGCAGCCGGTGCGCTTGTCCGCGGCTTCTTACATCTGGGCGAGCAGTATCTCAACCATCTTATCGCCTTCAAGTTGCTGGCCAGTATCCGCCAAAAGGTCTTTGTGGCTCTATGCCGCCTGGCACCAGCCAAACTTGAGGGCCGCGATAAAGGCAACCTGATTGCCTTGGTCACCACCGACGTCGAGCTTATCGAGGTCTTTTATGCGCATACCATCTCGCCGGTGCTCATCGCGTTTTTTGTCTGCCTGGTGTTGTGCGTCTGCTTGGCGGTTATCAGCCCCTGGTTGGCCTTGCTGGCGGCTGTTGCCTACGGCGTGGTGGGCGTGCTTGTTCCCCTGGCTTTTCAGGGCAGATCCGCCCAGGCTGGGCGCGAGTTTCGTGAGCTCTCCGGCGGCCTGAACAGCTATGTGCTCGATAGCTTGCGTGGCATCCGGCAGAGCATCCAATATGGCGACGGCGCCGTCCGTCTCCAACAGATCAAGAGCCGCACGGAGTCACTCGCAAAAAGCCAGAGTAGGCTCAAGCGCTTTGAGGGGCTCACGGCAGCGGTCACCACCTGCGTGGTGACCTTGTTCTCGGGCGCGATGCTGGCCGCCAGCGTGTGGCTCTTCCAGGCGGGGACGCTCTCTGCTGAGGCCGTGGTTATCGCTACGGCTGTGATGATGAGCTCCTTTGGTCCCGTTATCGCTCTGGCCAGCCTGCCCGGCAGCCTGACCCATACCTTTGCCGCCGCGAATCGCATCTTTGCATTGATGGACGAGCAACCCGCGGTCGATGCTGTCAAAGACGGCGTTGACCTGCCCTTCAGCGGCATGGAATTGCGCAACGTCGACTTCTCCTATGCCACCGCTGACTCCATCCCCGATGGCAGGATCCTCTCAGCATTCAACCTGTTGCTGCCCCCGCAAAGAATCATAGGCATCACCGGCAAAAGTGGCTCCGGCAAATCCACAGCGCTCAAGCTGTTGCTGCGTTTTTGGGATCCAAGCGCTGGCGAGGTGCTGTTCTCACAGCACGATATAACCGGCATCAACACATCGTGCCTGCGCCAGGCGCAGGGCTATCTGACCCAAGATACGCAGCTCTTCACGGGCACGATAGCCAGCAATATCCGCATCGCTTGTCCCACTGCCAGCTTGCAGGACGTCGAGGAGGCCTGCCGCAAGGCATCCCTGCACGACTTCATCGCGGCGCTGCCAGACGGGTATGAGACCCAGGTTGGCGAGCTGGGCGACCGTCTTTCAAGCGGAGAGAAGCAGCGCCTGGGCCTGGCGCGCGTATTTCTGCACGACGCACCGATGATTTTGTTGGACGAGCCTACCAGTAATCTTGACAGTCTTAACGAGGCGGTGATCCTGCGTTCGCTTTACCACAGCGCCCGACAGAAGACCGTGGTGCTCGTCTCGCATCGCGCCTCTACCATGCGCATTGCCGCAGAGGTCTTCACGGTTGAGAGCGGGCGTGTTTCCTGATGCGGAATGTCGAGACCACCGCATCAAAGCTTGCCACGATAAAACGCGGTCTCTTTGCGGCGGCAGGGTTCATCTTCTTTGGGCTCGGAGCCATCGGGGCGTTTCTGCCCATACTGCCAACGACGCCATTCCTGCTGCTGGCAGTGACCTGCTTCTCTCGCTCATCGGCACGCTTCGATGCCTGGATAAAGGGCACCCGTCTTTACAAAAGGCATCTTGAAAGCTTTGTGCGCGACCGCAGCATGACGCTCAAAACCAAGGTGTCCCTCTGTGCCTTTGCCTCTGCCATGCTACTGCTGGCTTTTGCGTTGGCTGATAATCTGCACGTACGCATCCTGATTGCGGCGCTGATTCTCTTCAAATACTGGTATTTCATCTTTCGGGTGCGCACCATCAGCCCCGCAGAGGCCGTCGCAAAAGAGGCACACAAGAAGCAATCCACATCACCTTGACACAGAGCTAGATGGCCTCAATACATCAAGGCGTTTGCAAGTATTTACTGAATTAAAAAAGTACTTGCATTTTTTACAAGTGTTTGTCAAGATTGCGATACGAATGAAAGAAGAAGGGATTGTCTTATGCCCTGCTTGAATGCGAGGAGCTACTCAGATGAGCAAACATATCGAACGCAAAAGATACTTGCATCAACTTGCCATGTGGCGCGAGAAAGAAATGATAAAGGTTGTAACGGGCGTTCGTCGTTGCGGCAAGTCCACACTGTTTGACTTGTATATCAGGCAGCTTAAAGCTACTGGTGTAACTGACGAACAAATCATCTTTGTTAATTTGGAGGACGAGGATTTTTCTGAACTTTTGAATTACAAAGAACTGCATGAATACGTGAAAAGCCGTATTGCAAAAGACAAATGGACCTACGTATTCATCGATGAAATTCAAAACTGCAATGGTTACGAAAAGGCGGTTTCCAGCCTTTTTCTCAAAAAGAACCTTGATATTTATATTACAGGCTCAAATGCCTATATGCTTTCGGGTGAGCTTGCAACAAAACTGACCGCTCGTTATGTTGAGATTGACATGCTTCCACTTTCTTTTGCAGAATATGGCGAAGCAGTCAAAACTGCCGACAAACATGAACGATTCAATCAATATATGAATCTGGGTGCCTTTCCCTATGCTACCCGTCTTGTAGACAACTCACTTGCACATAGTCAGTATTTGGAAGGCATTTATAATACCGTGCTGGTCAAAGATGTAATGACACGCAAAAACCTCAAAGACATCACGCTCGTAAAATCCGTCGCCAGCTTTTTGAGTAGCAATGTTGGGAGCCCTGTGTCCGCGAAGAAGATCGCCGATACCATGACTTCCTATGGCCGTCCAACCGGCGTTGCTACTGTGGAGACATATCTGGAGGCGCTGACGGACAGCTATTTGTTCTACAAAGTCCAAAGGTATGACATCAAGGGCAAGATGCACCTTAAATCCGAAAGCAAGTATTATATCTGCGACACAGGATTGCGGAATTTGATTATCGGGACGCACGGCAAGGACATTGGACATCAGATTGAGAACATTGTTTACCTGGAGCTTTTACGCCGTGGATATAGCGTCAATATCGGTAAAGCTGGGCGAAACGCAGAGGTCGATTTTGTCGCCATCCGTGATAAACAAACGGAGTATTATCAGATCGCTGCAACAGTTATGGATGAAAGCACGTTAGCGCGCGAGCTTGACTCCTTAAAGCGGATCAAGGATAACTATCCAAAATATCTCATTACCCTGGACGATTATACAGGCGACCATGATGGCATATTGCAGCTGAATCTGATTGATTGGCTCAGCGATTAGAGCAGGGCTATGCGTTTATACCCGCTACCCAATGGGGTGATCCCGGGCCCACTTCCTGCCGTAGGCGGCCATCTGGGCATCAAAGAGCGGCTGGTTCTTCTTGGTGAAGAGCTTGCCGTAGGTGAGTGCCGGAAAGAACCTACCACCGGGACAGTAGGTGTCAATCGCGCGATGAACCTCGGCGATGATGGCCTCATCCGTGGTGTCATCGCTGTCGATCGTGGTTCCGTTGATCCCGCCTATCATGGGCAGGCGCCCCTGCGTGATGCGCTGAATCTCGACGATATCGTTTTGCGGGATAACGCCCTGCCAGATGTCGATGCCCATATCGAGCATATCCTGTGCGAGCGGCTGGCAATAACAATCGGCATGATGGATGAAGAGAATGCCGTGCTCATGCGCCGCCGCGACTATCTCGGTATGCAGGGGTTTGATGATCCTGCGCCACAAGTCGGGGGGAAGAAAGAGGTTGGTCTTTGAGCCCCAGTCATCCTGATAGAAGATCGCATCGATCTGCAGCTCTTTGGCGGCCATCTTGATGTAGTCGATCTTGAAATCAGCAATCGTGCGCAGAACCTCCGCCATCTCGTCCTCATAGACCATATAGTTGACCAGGCACTCTTCAAAGCCCATCAGATGGTGTGAGCGCTCAAAGAGCCCCGCGGTGTTAAAGATGCCGCAGAATGACTCTTTGCGGTCGACCGCGGCAGCTGCCGTCTTTGCCGCTGTCCAATCGAGATTGCTGATGTCGGGCACCTTGAGCTGATCTCTCCACTCCTCGATGTCCTTGATAACCAGGCCCTCCTTGCGGTCAAGCGGGTGTTTTGCCGGCGCGTCGGCGGGCCAGCGGTATTCCGTGCCCCATGAATCTTTGTGGATCTCGCCGTCTTGCGGCACGCGGTCAGCCATGAAGATAGGGTCGGGGATAAGTGCCAGTGAATCCATGAAATCGCCGTAATAGTCGGGTTGCTCTCCGTTGAGGATCGCCGTCATGTTCTCGCGCTTTGTTAGCATACTGCCCTCCATGCTCTGGTTTTGCCCTTGAATCGATGCCCGGAAGGCACCGATTATGAGCAAATTGGCTACCGTTTGCCTCTCAAGCAATGATACTCGCATGTGCTCAGTTAAAGAAGGGGTCGCGTATTTCGAGTACTTTTTATTTTGAGGCAATACGGGGGTCTCCAACTATGCAGCTCAGCTTGAACTCCTTAGAACTCCTCTCAGAACGCCACTAACCCTTTTTGAATGATGCCAGATTTTGTAAAGATACGATGATTTGGGGATTTATTCGCCACCGCAGCGCGCTCACCATGCATTCCATACGTGCTTGTGCCACAGGGTCAAGCGTAAGCGTAAAGGGAATGAAAGATCAAGGAGGAGCGCGCAATGAAGAAGAGAATCGATGCCGAGGTCGATGCCGAGTCCGTAGAAGAGTTGACAAGCGAACAGATCTCCCGCCGCAGCTTTATCAAGGGTGCTGGTTTGATGGGCGCGACCCTGGCTGCCGGTACGCTGGCCGCCTGCGCAACCGAGAAACCCGCAACCGGTATTGAGGGGGGCGATGCCGCCGCCATCACCTGGGATCAGGAGACCGACGTCGTCATCATCGGCTTTGGTGGTGCCGGTGGGTGCGCCGCAATTGAGGCTGCCAACGCCGGCGCGAACGTACTGGTGTTGGAGGTCGACAAGTATGAGGAGCGCCTGTCCAATACGCGTATGTCAGGGGGTATCTTCCACTCGCCTGACCCAGCGGGAGACAAGCAGGCTCTGCGTGACTACCTTCGCGCCATGTTCAGCGGTGAGAATCTGCCCACCAAGACCGAGGGCGAGCAATCACCTTTGTTCATCGAGAGCATCCTCGATAAATTTGTCGAGGTTCAACCCACAACCAAGGACTTCGTTGCCAGCCTTGACCCCGACGTACAGATTATCGATTTTGGCGGACCGGCATTTCCGCAGTTTCCCGGTGCCGAGGCCGCCAAGTACACAACCTTCATCCCCTCCTATAACGGCGGCGCAGGAAACCCCAACTTCCTCAGCTCAGACGGTTCGGTCGACAAGATGGATACCAGCAACGGCTTGGCTCTCATGCTTGCCATCGAGAACGCCCTTGAGGATCGCAAGGATAAGGTTCAGATCCTCTGGGAGACCTACGGCAAGAGTCTTATCCGCAACACAGAAGGCACCATCATCGGTGTTCAGGCTCTGCAAGGTGGCATCGATGGCAGACCGATCAACATCAAGGCAAAGCGCTCCGTGGTCATCACCTCCGGAGGCTATGAGTATAACGAGGAGATGCGGCGCGCTTTTCTCGAGGGCCCTGGCATCACCGGTTGGGCCTTTTATGGCACCACGAGCAATGACGGGAGCGGTATTCGCATGGGTGTCGAGGTTGGCGCTCAGATCGCCAAGGCCGGCAAGGCAGCCTCGCGCATGATTTTCAGCTGCCCCGACATCACCCACAATGGCCTGCGCGTTGGTAGCATCACCGAGGGCGTTGGCACCGCTGGCACCTACTGCGTCAACGCTGAGGGCAACCGCTTTATGGATGAGACCCTCATCACCCGCGACCCCAGTCGCTATTTTAGCTACAAAGAAGCCGTCAAGATGGACATCACCAAGCTTGAGTTTCCCAACATCCCCTCGTATTTGATCATGGACGAGACTCGCCGCGTTCAAAGTCCACTCTGTTCGCTCAACGGCTCGACTGCCGGCTGGAAGATCATCCCCTGGGACGAGAAGAATGACACCCCTGTGGAGAAAGGCTGGATGTATAAAGCTGATACCATCGAGGAGCTTGCCCAGAAAATCAAGGACGGTCATGACCTGAACCGTGGACGCCTGGATGTCGACAACTTCGTTGCAGCATACAACGAGTATCAAGCCGTTTGCGCTACTGGCGAGGATCCCCACTTTGGTCGCGCGCTCCGTCCCAACGAGAAAGAATGGGTTCCCGTGGCCACGCCTCCGTTTTATGCGCTCCCCATCGTTGCTGGTGGCCCCAACACCAAGGGCGGCCTGCAGGCGGACGGTGAGCGTCACGTCATCGACTGGGACAACCAGATCATACCGCGTCTCTACACTGCTGGCGAGGTCAGCTCAGTCTTCAAGTTCGTATATCAAGCGGGCGGCAACATCACCGAGTGCCTGGTGTGCGGACGCATTGCCGGCATAAACGCAGCGGCTGAAACCCCCTGGGAATAAGCTTCAGTCTCAAGCGGTCAACGTCCGGTCCTTACGGTTGTTGACCGCTTGAGGGACACCTGTCCGTCATCGCGACGCGCAGGACTACGTAATCGCTTTGGAGGCATGTATGGATAAGGCATGGATGAACCGCTTGATCCTGCTGCTTGGTACCGCAAGCCTAGTCGTTGCGCTGGCAGTGGCCGTTGGTTGCGCCCCCAAGCCCAACACGGAAGCGGAGTCAGGGATTAGCTCTGACGCGGGGGCAACCGCGACTACTGGTGATGAGCAGGCAGCGATGGATGATCCTGCGGCATTAGGAATAGCATGGAGCATGGATTCTGATTGCGCCTCTTGCCACTCATCATCTGCGGAATCGCGCAGCAATACGGCAATGTTGGCATCACAGACGATGCATGCCACGCAGGACTGTATCACCTGCCATGACGGCAAGGAGGATCTGGCAAAGGTTCATGAGGATGTGGTCGCAGCGCCCGACAAGGAGATCAAGAAGCTCCGCCACTCCTCGGTAGCAAACGACAACTGCCTGACCTGCCACACGAGCATGGCTGATCTGGCAACCAAGACGGCAGCCTCGACGGTCTTGACCGACCAGGATGGAACCGTGGTCAACCCCCATGATCTCCCCGTCAACGAGGATCATGCCAGCATCACCTGCGGCAACTGTCACATCATGCATAAAGAGACGGTCCTGACACAGGACGCAACCCAGTACTGCTTTAGCTGCCACCACCAGGAGGTGTTTGTGGGCTGTCCGACCTGTCATGGCGTCGAAGGAGCATAAGCAGCGCGCTGGCAAGGAGCGTGTGCGCATCAGAAGGATAAAAGCATCGGGTGAAGCGCGCCATTGCGGCAGTGCGCTTTGCCCGTTGGGCGCTTGGAATGACAGTCGGGGCACGAGCCGTGCAGGAGCTGTGCAGGGGCTGTGTTGGGAGAGGTTCATGCTCTGCCAAGCCTGATATTCTCTCCGCATTGGTGGTATCATGGGTTGAAACGAGGAACAAGGGAATAGTGCGGAGAGGAAGCTTGGGCTGGGAGGATCATGTTTCAGGGGAGCGGACTGGCACATCCATTACGCAAACATGCGGTAGCCGTTTGGGCTGCACTGGCTTTGGGGTTCATGGGGCTTTGGATGAACCTTGTTGGTTACAGCAAAGCCTTTGAGCCCTTGCCTGCCACGGCCGAGGCGTTAGCTCAGCCAGAAGTCAGCCGCTATGCCTTTTATCTGGGAGTCATTGTTTGCGGCATCTGCTTCTTCTTGTTCCACAAGAAGATTACTAGGTTCAAGATCTATCTGGATCCCGTTTTCGCCCTTTTGATGTGTCTGGGCACTGCCTCCTTTGGGATCGCCTATCAACAGACACTCTTCAGTGCATCGGTGCTCGCTACTTCGGGTTGCATACTCTCAGGCATCGGCTATAACTGGTTTGTATGCTCGGTCTATCTGTATCTGGCACAGAAGGCGAGCATCAAGATCGCCATCAGCAGCATAGCTGCCAGCCTCATATTCGAGACTTTGGCAGCCACGCTTTGCACCCTCTTGCTTCCCAAGAGTTTGCAGATACTG
>JAITTM010000052.1 GCA_031286975.1 Coriobacteriales bacterium | reverse complement strand
TACAAAACGCCCTGCTCCAGGCACCAGTCGATGTTCTCGGCACTCTTATTGCAAAGGTCCAGCCACATGGAGCCGTTCTGGCGATACTGGCCGCGCTGCATCTCGGCCTCGATGATCTGGGCCGACGTGACGTCGATACCCTGTTCTTTTTGGAACGTGGAGCCGATGCCAAACATGCCCTCGACGAAGTTCGCGTTGCCGCCAACGATGCTCGACTTCTCAAGAGCGATGTAGTCGGTGCCGTTCAGCGACGCCTGCACGCAGCAGGTCATGCCGGAGCCGCCAACGCCGATGATCAGCAGATCGGTGGTGTACTCGGCGTCGATTGATGCGGGAGCTTCCGGTGCGGCGGAGGTTGCATCGGGAGTGGTGGAGCCGTCTGACGCCGCTGGCTCCTTTGGCGAGCAACCGGCCAAAAGACCGCCAGCTACAGCCAGGGCACCAGCCGCCACGCCGCCGACCAAAAAGCTGCGACGAGAGACTCCCTGTGGGTTGTTCGTGAGTTCTTCTTGCTGGAATTCGTGTTTGGGCATAGCTTTCCTCCTTTTACGGAACCAATACTGGGTTCAGCGTAAGGGAGTGGCGCAACACAAAGTACCTCCCAGCCGGGGGAATGGCCAACAGAGAGCTGATTCACCCCTGCGGGTGAGGGTTCGCTTTACTCAAAAACTGAAGGCTGGTTGTCGCTGATCTGCTCAAGCTGGCGCTCGCAAAACTCGATCAGTTCCTGCTGTGAGTGCACCAGCAGCTTGCGATAGATGTTGTGGGCGTGGCTCTTAACGGTCTCCTCGGAGATAAACAGCGCCTGGCCGATAGACTTGCGGCTCTTGCCGCGGATCAGCAAGGTCAGCGTCTCGGTCTCGCGTTGCGAAAGCTCGTAGGAGGTGGAGAGCAGGCCCACAACGGTGGTGATGTCGCCTTCGGGCAAATCGCTGGAGCCGGGACGCGCCAGACCCCATGCCGTTTGGTAGTTGTGGTTGCTCATCAAAAACAGCGCCGCAATCAGGATGATAAAGGTCAGGAGCAAAAACATCCGCATAAAGGCGATCTCAGTACCGACCATCTGATCCGTCAGGCTGCTGGTCGCGATACCCACGAGTTCCCCCAGCATGAAGGCGCAGGTCGGCCAGGCAACAACCCAGGTTGCCGGCAGTGCGAAGTTCTTGGTGAAGTACGCGCAGAGTCCCCACATCAACAGATGGAGGTAGCAAAAACCCATCAGTTGCAGTGAGCTACCCAGTTGGAAGGCGGGAAACGAGAAGGCGATAAGCATCGAACCCAAAGCCACCAGCGAAAACCCGACCTGATAGATCAAGTGGTTGAAGTCCATTTTCACGGCGATGGCGGTGACCAGCAGCAGGATTGCGGCAAAGGCATAACTCACCAACATGATGGCGTTGTTCTCAAAGCCCTGCACCGCAAACAGACCCAGAAGAATGCCGAGCGAAAGGCCATGGAGCAGGGCGGTCAAGAGGAATTTGACGGGTATTTTGAGCGCAGCGTTTTCTCCATGACTGAAAAACGGATTGCGAGGAAACTCGCGTTGGGAGCGCATGATGCAGATGGCCAGAGGCGCGGGCAGCAGCAATGAAACAACGATCAGGACAACAGGGGGGAATTGCGAGATCAGCGCAGAGATCAGCGCTGCTCCCAGATAGGCAACGATTCCGTGAAAGAGCACCTGACGCGGCCCATGTTCGCCGAAGATGCGACCCCATTCGATGCACAGGCAGGCTGTGGTGATGCCCGCGCACAGCGAGCTGAGAATGTAGAGCGCCACTTTGCCGATGCTGCTGTTGCCGGATTGCGTGGAGAGTACCGAAGCGTCAAAGAGCGAGGAGGGCCAGGTGAATTCGAGCCATGCCATATTGGCAAGGATGCCGACACCCATGATTGCGGCAAGGAGCGGAATGTATCCGCGTCGTTTGAAGATGTTGCTGCGTTTGAGCCACATACCCAGCACAAAATAAGCGAGGATGCTGACGATGATCGGCCCAACGATGCTGGGTGCGGTGATACTGGGGTTCAGGCGTACGAGAGGGTAAAGCAGTGGGCTCTGAAAGCTGATGTTGATCCAGATCCAATACAGCATCAGTCCCAAACAGAGCAGGGGTCGCTGTCGAATGCTACCGCTCAACTGCGCAAGCATTGCGCGTCTTTCAACGCCCCGGTTAAAAATCCTCCTGTTTTCCATGCGGTGAGAGTACCATCTTGCAGAACTGTTTGACAAGCGGTGAACCTTTGGAGGGGTCGCCTTATATCCTCAAGACTGTGTGTCCCGAGCAAGAAAAAACGACACAGCACCGTTCGATGCAGGGCTGTTTATTGGAAACAGCGCAACCCCCGGCCTGGTGTGGCGCCGGGTGCCCGGCCTTCTCCCCCACCAGACGCGCTGCCTGATGCCCGTTCTTCTCCCCCGACCTTTGCCCTATACGATGCCGTACTTGGCTTTTATGCGGGTGAGTTTGCTGGTCCAGGGGGCGTAGATGAGCGCGAGAAAGACAACGGTCGACACCGTGTGCATCACGTTGAAGGGCAGACCGCCCGCATAGCCTACCAGTGCGCTCTGCCAGCTTGCGGCGTGCAGGTAGGCCACCACAAAGTAGGTGTCGAACAAAATGCCAAAGAGCAGCGTTGCCACCGCGCCATAAAGGCAACCCACCCAGGGTTTCTTGAGCCAGCCGCGGCTCGCCAGCACGCCCGCCATATAGCCCATCATGCCAAAGAGGTACATCTGCCACGGCGTCCAGGGCCCCTGTCCAAAGAACATATTGGAGACCAGCGCCGCCAGCGCACCCACCATAAAGCCGCTCCGCTTGCCAAAGCAGGCGCCCGCCACGATGATGATGGCGGAGAAGGGCTTGCTGTTGGGCAACAACGCGAACACCATACGCGAGGCCACCGCCAGCGCCGCCAACACCACGACCGGCATGATGTCGCGCGGGCGCATGCCACCCCGCTCGAAGCGAGCGAAGAAGGGCACAATGGCCACCACGGCCACCACAAAGGTGAGCAGCGTGGTGACACCCGTGGCAAAGAGCGCACACAGCAAAAGCGCGATGGGCACCAGAATAAGGACGGCGGGCTCGACGATGGCGAGCACACGATCCAAAGGGGACGGGGCTGGGGACAGGGCTAAGGTGGTAAAAGAGGAAAAATCAGATGGGGACGACAAATGACTGCCCTCTTTTACCACCTTAGCCCTGTCCCTGTAGCTCCCTTTTCTCGGTTCACTCATGCGCCAACACATCCTTGAGGGTCACGCATCCGGGCAGGATGCCCTGGGTGATGCGCTCGATGGCGGTGGTGTAGAACAGGTTGCCCGCAAAGAAGCCGTGCGTGGGTGCTGTGCCCACCAGTTCACCGTTGAACAGCAGGCTGCAGGTATCGGCGCATTCTGCCACGAAATCGAGGTCGTGGCTCACCAGCACGATGGTGCTACCGCGCTCGGTTTGCATGTCGAGAAACCCGTGCAACTCCTGTTTGGCAAACGCGTCGAGCCCCTTGGTGGGCTCGTCGAGCAACAAAATGTCGGGCTTGAGCAGCAGGAGCTTGGCGAGTGCCGCCTTTTGCTGCTCTCCCGCACTGAGATCATAGGGGTGCCGGTGCGCATAGGCAGCCAGCCCAAAGCTCTCCATCAGGGCTTCGATCTCAAGCCGATGGTAGTCAAAGCGCTTGCTGTTCTCCATGAGATCCTGTAGCAGCGTGTCGTGGCAAAAGAGCGCCTTGGGGTCTTGCGGCAGGGTCGCCAGGCGCAGGCTCTCCTGCAGCGTCACCTTACCGCGCTGCGGTCTGTGCACCCCCGCCAATACGGAGAGCAGCGTACTCTTGCCGCTGCCGTTAGCGCCCACAATGGCGTGCACCCGCCCTCGCTGCACCTTGAGCTCGATACCGCGCAACACCGGCGGCAGCGTGCGACCGTAGCCAAACCAGAGCTGCCTGGCAACAAGAAGGGGCGCTTTATCGTGGCTTGCTGGATGCACCAAGGGCTCTAACTCCTTAACGCATCCAGGCAACAGACTGCTCGCCTGCCGCGTTGTCAGCCATGCGCGACCCTCGCGGACGGTTATGGGGCACGGGGTTGCCCGGCTTTCTTGCAAGGCATAACCGCTGTTGGGCTCCCCTTGGCCTGTCTGCTCCGCGGCCAAAGCAAGGCGGGTGGCGGCGGGCAGGGCGGGGATAAAGGCAGGCAGCTTTGCGGCACACCAGGCAATGAAGGCCTGCGCGTCGCCCGCAAACGCGATGGTGCCCGTGCCGATGAAGGCCACCTGGTCGCAGAGGGGCAGCGTGTCTTCGAGGTGATGCTCGGCCACCAGAACCGTCACGCCCAGCTCCTGGTTGACGCGTGCCAGCGTTGCGAGGAACTCCTTGGTTGCCAGCGGATCGAGCTGGGCGGTGGGCTCGTCGAGCAGCAGCAGCTGCGGCTGCATCACCATGATGGCGGCAAGGTTGAGCAGCTGCTTTTGGCCGCCACTGAGCTCAGAGGTCTTTTGCTCGAACCAGCCGGCGATGCCAAAATAGCTGGCGGTCTCCGCCACGCGCCGGTGTATCTCGTTGGAGGGCACGCCCAGGTTCTCAAGGCCAAAAGCCAACTCGTGCCAAACGGTGTCGGTGACGATCTGCGCCTCGGCGTCCTGCAACACAAAGCCCACAAACACAAGGGATCCCTCTGGTGAGAAGCCCGGGCTGCTACCGGCTTCACGCGTCACGGCAACGGAGCCGAGCGCCTGCACTTCTCCCAAGACGCGCACGATGCCGCTGCGGGTGCCAACGGGAGCCAGCTCTGGTTTGAGGCACTGCAACAGGGTGCTCTTGCCGCTGCCGGTCATGCCGCAAAGCAACGTAAAGCTGCCAACGGGCACCGTGAGGTTCACGTGCTCAAGGGCTGCGGGAGCCTGGTTGAACCCCTCGCCCGCTCCTGCTTGCCTGCCGTCCAGCACGGGATACGCAAAGCAGAAATCTATAAGCTCGACAGCCTCCATCGCAGGCGCTCACCTCCCTCAAGCAGCAGGGGCAACACCAGCAGCAGCGCATAGGGCGCGTAGAGCCAGTCCGCGTGCAGGGGCGTGAGATAGGGGTAGAACCTGAAACCGGACAGCGTCACCACCGCAGCCGCAACAGCCGCAGCCGTCAGTGCCAGCAGCAGCACCAGCGCAACCGTATCGCGCAGCGTCCAACGCATGTTGAGGTAGGTGCTGCGCTGGGTGCTGCCGTAGGCGCGCGCCTTCATGGACGCGGCGGTTATCAGCCCCGTCTCCATGCTCCAGCCCATGAGCACCGAGGCCAGGCGCACACCCGCCTTGAGGCTCTTCTCCTCGCCTACCAGTGCTTTGCGTGCGTTTGCGATTGACCGTCCGCGCTCCAATACGCCGGGGATAAAACCAAACACCAGCGTGATCATCATGCTGGTAGTGGGCAGGACGCGCCCAAAGAGCGCCAGGAATTTGTCCGCACCCATTACCTCCTGATAGCAGCTGAACCACGTGAGCACCGCCACCAGCAAGGCACCGGAGCTCAGTCCAAAAACCAGCGCTTCTGCGGTCACCGGCATACTGCCCACGTAAAAGAGCACCGTAAGCCCCACCGTGTTGAACAGCGCGTTGAATACCGTCATCACCACCACGACACCCAAGTAAAAGCCCAGCATGCCAAGAAAGGCGTGGCAGCCTTTGAGGCAGATCGCCCAGGCGGCTGCCGCCGCCACCGCCATGACGCTGAGCACCGGATGCAGGGCGCACATGGTCAGGGCGATGGCCGCCACAAAGAACAGGAATATGACCAGCGGATGATAGGTCTTCACGGTATGCGCGTGCTCCTTAGGCTAGCAGCTGCTCGTTACTCCCAGGAGGTGACGTATTGCCAGAGGATCTCGTCGCCAGGGTTGACCTTCAGGGTACTGGCACCCTCTGTGGCAAACTCGCCGTTGACAAAGAAAGTCCAGCCGCTCTCCGCGCTGACCGCACCTTCAGCAAGCGAGTTGATGGAGCTGACGTATTCGCCAAAGCTCGCTGCCGTGGTGCCTACCACCGCGCCCGACGCCCGCAGCACCTCAAGCACCGTGCTGCCCTCGGGCACCGTGACGTTGTAGGTGATGAGCTCGCCGTCTTTCTCTTTGAGGAGAAGGGCGGTCTCGTTTTGCTCGGCGACCGCCTTGCTGATGTCGATGACCACCTTGACGTCGATCTGCCCCGCTGCGTCATTTGCCGGAGGTGTTGCGGTATCCGCCGGGGGTGTTGCGCTGTCCGCTGTCGATGCGGGATCGTCCTTCGCTGGGGTGCTGTCGCAGCCGCCCAACGCCAGGCCGCTGACGGCCAGCATCAGCGCCAGCATCAGCGCCAGCAGCGGCGCCAGCCGGGTGGGCGACGATACTGCTTGAACCCCGGTTTTCTGCTCTTGTAACTTGTTGTTCTGTTGCATGTTGTTCCCTTCTCGCAAAGCCTGATAGCACGAGACGCGGGCTCATCCCCCGTCTCATTTTGACTCCGAGAAGCCCAAGCAGCCATGAGCGCAAACAAAAACCCGCAGCAGAGTGACTGCTGCGGGCCGTATTTCCGCATCTGCCGAACGCCCTGACGCGCGCCCGACTTCATGGCTTTCTGCGGGCAAATGCTCGTTGCCGTGCAGAACCATGTCTCCCTGTCGGTCTCCTGACTTACGCCCTGAGGATCAGCGGGGCACCGATCACAGCGTTTCTTGCTGCAATCGGCACCTGACTGCGTATCCTCCGCTACCGCCCCTGGCCTTCCCGGTTTCCCAGTGACCGCTTTGTCGTTGCACCCGAGAGGGCAGCCCAGCAAAGCTACAGGCGGTACCAGACGCTTACAGCGGCGGCACCGTGCGGGATTTGCACCCGCTTCCCATTGAACAAGGAGCATCGTCCAACTCGCACAGTATACACCAAGCGGAGAAGGGCGCAGGCTGGCGCTCCCGACCGTTGTACGCACTTTGCGTCGGCTCAAGGCGCACGATGGCAGTGCCATGGAGCAGTGCCTTTGACCCAAAATACGGGATGATGCCTGCCTGGGGCATGCTCCAGGCAGGC
>JAITTM010000034.1 GCA_031286975.1 Coriobacteriales bacterium | reverse complement strand
AACAACCGCCTCTGGAGGCACTCACCTGATACACTATGTCAGGAGTACTTTGATATTTTGCTATGTCAGCAAAAATGACATTGGGGGCATCCTTAAATTCTTCCTGCAACGCCTGGTATGATTCAACCTGATAGACTGGAGTTGGGCTGCAGCCTATTCCCGCACCAGCAACAGACAGAATGAGCGCCAAAAGCAGGAGAAGTGCTGCGCGCTTTATTGGAGGCGGCTTAACTTTGGGAATACAAGACGCGACAGGTGGCTGTTTGCGATAGAAAATCATGATGTCCCTCCAGGTCTTATTCTACCCCTGGCTGGCGCCTATGATACTCCGCTAAAAATCTATTTGCAATATGAAAAGACCAGATTTTTTATAGCTCTATCTTATGGTTTTACTATGACCCTACCTCATAGTTCAATGAAGTTTTGCAACCTGACCGCATCCCCGGCACGCCGCAACCGTCCGGCGCATCATCCTGCGCTTTAACATAGCGGGGGGACGACCCCGCCCCTATCGATTCTTCTGTTACAGGCTTTTTTGCATGAGCCAGTGAGACGAGAGCTCCGTCTCACTGGCTTCACGTTTTAGTGGGCAAACAGCAATTCTTAAGGCTGCTTAGGGCGTGGTGGTTGATGGGGTTGTCGTGCTGGATTCTGAAGTGGAGGGCGACAGTTGCGGCAGCAGCAAGTTTGCCGCGTTCTCGCCACCCAGGTACAGCGGCAGTTTGCCATCCCACTTCTCATAGAACATCTTGGTGAAGTTCTCGGCGCTGAGCGACTGCGCCAGCACCTCGTTGGTCTGGGCATCGATCTCGGCGGTCTCAAGGCGCACCTGCGCGGTCACCTTGTCGCGCTCAGCGACCTTCTGGCGCTCGACAGCCGCAACGTATTCCGTGGGCAGGTCGACGTTTTTAATCTCGACCGACACCACCTGGATGCCGTAGCCCGCCAGCTTCTCCTGCACGTTTGTGAGCATGGCAGCCGACAGCTGATCGCGCTGCGAGATGGTCTCTTCAAGCGTGTATTTGGCAGTCGCCGCCTTAAAACCGTCATACAGCGTTGGGTCCACGATGCCCTCAATATGGTTGCCCAAGAAGCGCAGGTAGAGCTCCTCTGCCTGCGCGGGATCCACGATAACCTGCGCGGTAATCTCTTGGTTGACGGATTGGTTGTCCTTGGTGGCCGTCGAGTATTTTTTGGTCACCTGATTCTGCGTCACGTCGATCATGTTGTACACGTGCCAGGGTGCCTTAACATGCAGACCCGAAGATTCAGAGCCCACCACGGTGCCAAACTGCGTGACAACCGCCACCTGTCCTGCGCCCACCTGGGCGATGCAACTGAAGCCAATCACCACCACGATCAGTACGACGATGATGGCGATGACGGCTCGCGAGATGAACTTGCCGCTCTTCTTGATCTGCTGCGTGTTGATGGGAATCGTATTGTTGTCTGGCATGGTCGCGCCCTCCCTGGTAGCTGATTGCAAACGGTTAGTGAGTACGCAACCAGCTTACCAGAGTATCGCTTGGCACAACAGTTTGTGGGCGTGTTGTTAAGTAAGGGCGATTGCGCAGAAGACCGAGCCCGGCCTTCTGCCGGGGGGAGGCCCGATTATGAGCAAAATGCGTGAAAATCGAGCGAAGCGTATCTCAATACGTGAGCGAGATTTGAACGTATTTGGCTCATAAACGGTGTCTACCCCAGGCCGTAGAACGAGAGGTACCAGCTGATGAGGGGAGCGCCAAAGAAGAGGGCGACAGCGATGCCCACACAGAGCGCGGGGCCAAAGGCAAAGTGCTCCTTGCGCCCCTTCTTCTTAAGAGCCAGCAGGTAGATGCCCCAGCTGCCACCGAGCAAAAAGCTGATAAAGGTTGCCAGCACCACGTTTTGCCAGCCCAACAAAAAACCTGCCGCCGCCATGAGCTTGATGTCGCCCCCGCCAAACGCGCCGGGTATGGCCAGCGTGAGCAACAAAAACGGCAGGCTGACGGCCACAAACCCGATGCCGCGGCTCAGCAGCGGTATCTGCGGCCCCACAAGCAGCGACAGCACTCCCAGGATCAACAGCGCGATAACCAAGCTGTTGGGTATCTCCTGGATGTCGGCGTCGATAAATGAGATGCTGATGAGGATGCAGAGCACCAAAAAGTACAGCGTGGCAGCGGCAAGCGCCCAAGGGTTGGTGGGCAAGACGTCGAGCGCGGGCGCGCTGCCCATGATGGGCTGCGAACTAAAGGCAACAGGCGGCAAGAAGGCCGCATAGCTGAGCAGTGCCGCGGTGCCACCCAGGAGTTCTACCAGCATATAACGGGGCGAGATGGGCTCCTTGCAATAGCGACATCTGCGCCCCAAAAACAGGTAGCTTAAGACGGGCACCAGGTCGAGCGCTCCCAGTTTGTGCTTGCAATGGGGACAAAACGAGGAGCCCTTAACAAAGTCGAGCTTAAGGGGCAGACGATAGATGAGCACGTTCAAGAAGCTGCCAACAACCGAGCCGATGGCAAACACGAACACAAAGATGACGATGTAGACCGCTGACAACATGGGATAAGTATAGCGGAACTGAGGCCATAACCGTCAGGGAGGCAAGGAGCGCCCGCCTAAGCGCGTTGCGGAGGAGCTGCGCAGCAACTGCGATTTGCTCATGTGATTCTAGTACTTGACCAATATGGTCAAGTTGACTATGATTCAAACAATGTGCCGTTTGAGAGAGTTGGGGTTGTTTATGAGGACATTGCCGTTAGCAGAAGCCAAGACGCACTTCTCCGCAGTTATCGAAGAGGTCACTGCGGGAAACGAAGTGGGGGTTTCTTATGGCAAGAAGCGGGAAACTGTTGCTGTAATCGTACCGTTCGAACAGTGGAAGCGATTAACGAAGCGCCAACTCGGCACCCTGAAAGAGCGTGGCTCGGTGATTTTCGCCCATGACTTCTCCATGACCGAGGAAGAGCTCATCGGTCTATGAATTACCAGGTAGACACCCATATTCTTCTGTGGTCATTGTTCGATCCCGAACGGTTGCCGCAGGGCATCGAGTCAATTTTGCTTGATGAAGACAACAGTATCTACTATAACGTCGTGAATCTCTGGGAGATCTCAATCAAGTATGGCTTAAAAAAGCTCTTCTTGGAAGGACTGGAGCCGAGCGACATCTTTGAGGAGCTGCTTGAGAGCTTTTATCGCTATGAAGACCTGGAACCCTTTGTCGCAGTGGGCACCCATCAGCTTCCGCTGCACCACAAAGACCCTTTTGACAGGTTACTGGTATATGATGCCATCTACTTCGATCGTACACTGCTCTCCGTCGACTCGCGGTTGGCAGCATACCGTGCCGATGGCCTGAAGCTCATCAGCGGCTGCGAATAGAGTATCTGGGGAGAAGACCGGGCACTCGGCAAAACGCCAACAAGCCGCCCGGTTGGGCGGCTTGTTGGGCGTGCAGGGATGATGGGTCGAGCTTGGTTTCAGGCAGATTGGTTAGGGTGCAGGAGTTCCGTACGTAAAAGTGCCATACTTAAACCCTAGAAGCTGCCCAGTAGTAGTGTCGAGCGAAATGTTAGTTATATCAGGAGTCAGCGTAGTACCTAATAGTGCCTCCACTTCCGCTTTAAGAGTGGCGCTCGCGGGAGTCTTTATCGAAGCATATTTGTCCGGTAAAGTGCTTGCAGCCGCTGCACTCGCAACTGTTGCAGGCACGGTGCCGCCCTTCGCCCTCTGCTCAGTGTATATTCCCTGTAGAGATGTCTTAACCGACGCGCCGATAACTTCGTCTCCTGACTGCTTGGCTTTATCAATCCATCCCGTCAGTGCGGGCACAGCGATGGCGGCCAGGATGGCCAGGATCACGATTACTACGATCAGCTCTACAAGGGTGAAGCCTTTCTTGCCGTTCTTCTTGAGTTCCGCGCGCCTTCTTTTGATCATTTCCATTTTTTGCTCCCTCTCTCTGGGTGTGCTGTCGGTGGTTCCGCCAGTACGTTTAACATGCCAATACGTTTTTGGTGACAGAACCAAAGAGTCTGTCTCTGTATTGGATATACTAGAACCTGACCAGCCGTTTAGCAATCTCCAACCGTCGCGCTAGATGGCTCTTGACACGACTTATTTTGTGTGCTAATTGCTTGCCCTAGCTCTGTGGTCGATAATGCTACTCTCCCTACCAACACAAGGCAAATGGTTGTTTTGTGAAGAGACCCGCTCCTTTTGTGTGGGAATCGTGAGGATTGCAAGACCTGGCAGGTACTGCAATTAACAGGCGCCTCCCCCCTGGGTTTTGCGGTAGTATTACAGCTAACAGGTTCAAAGGAGGTGGATGGTGCGCATAGTTGCTATCTTGCGGGATGCCGCGGGAATCACCTTGCAGCGGGTCTTGGTTATCGTTGCGGTGGCGGCGGTGGTTTTGGGTGTTGCCTTCCTTGGTATCGATGAGGGCCTGCGGCGGGAGGCTGCCCGTCATAGTGAGACGCAGGCCTATTACACCGCGCTCAGTGTCACACAGGGTTTGGGCACCTGGATCGTGGAGACCAATAACGCGAGCACCCCCCGCGAACACGTCGAGGCAGTCGAGGCCTTTATCGCCGATGTCAGGGCGGTCAACATCTCCACGCAAAAACCTAAGATTGTCTCCCTGCCTTCTATCGATATGCCACAAGATACCGGCTTTGCCCTGGTGAGCATTGCCTATGAGCCCAATGTGAGCTTTGAGGGCACGACGGTCGAGCGTTATGTGATTGAGACCGTGGGGTCGCAAAGCAGCCACCACGACACCGTCACGCTCACCCTTTTGCGCCTGCCGGGCAGCGGCTCAACCCAAGGCGGCAGCTCCACCCAAGGCGGCACCTGGCTGTTTGGAGGCTGGCAATGAGCGAGCAACTTGAGATTCGCGCCCAAAGCGACGCAAAGGCCCTGCAGGAGCACAGCCGGTTGGTCAGAGCCCTGCGCACGCCTTTGAACCTCAGCCCCTTTACCATCGGGCTCATCGTACTACTTGTCACGCTCGCCTTTGTGGTGACGATACTGGCGGTGCAGGCTCTGACCTCCGGCGGCGACAGACCCCTGCTGCGCGATATCGAGCAACTCGACGCGCTCTCGCTGGTTGTTGACCCCGCCCAAAACCCCACGGCGGACACGATGGACGTCGAGGGCAACAAGCTTTCTGTTGAGGCATGGAGCGTCACCGGCAAGAACGGCGTGGAATACCGGGTGTTCGAGCTGGACGGGCGGTAAGGCGGGCAAAACCGGCAAAAACCCCAAAAAGGAGATTCTGTGAAATCGCTTGTGTTGCCTACACTCGATGCTATACTGGCGCTTGCCCACTAAACGTAGACTAAACGCACCAAGGGGTTTGAATGCCCGAATACACGTACAACGCGGTGGCAATGGACGGTACCAAAAAGCGCGGAAGGCTTGCGGCTCCTGATGTTCCCCAATTGGCGGCCCTGCTCAGTGAGGCGGGTCTCTTTCTGGTTGACCAGCGCGTAATTGATGATAAGAGCAAGCAAAAGAAGCTCAAGACCGTCGAGGTGGCCGACTTCTGTCGCCAGCTCGCCGCCATGCTGTCCTCGGGCATCACCCTTATCCGCGCCATGATGATCATCGCTGAGCGCGACGCAAAGCCCCATGTCAAGCGAGTCTACGAGGCAGTCATCGACGAGCTGCGACGCGGCCTGCCCTTATCCGAGGCCATGGCGGCACAGGGCAAGGCCTTTCCTGAGCTTTTGATCAGTATGATACACGCGGGCGAGAACTCGGGCGGAATGGACACCGTTGCCAGCAAGATGGCGGAGACCTACGACAAGCAGCATAAGCTGGACTCCAAGATACAGAGCGCCTCGATCTACCCCATCATCTTGGTGGTGATGATCATCGCCGTTATCATCGTCCTGTTCACCTTTGTCATTCCGCAGTTCCAAACCATGTTCGAGAGCATGGTGTTGCCGCTACCCACGCAGATCATGATGAGTATCAGCCACTTTTTGGTGAACTACTGGTTTCTCGTGATCTTGGGTATCGTGCTTATCGTTGCAGTGTTTGCGGCCGCTTTGCAGCAGCCGGGCCCCAAGCGCAGGGCCGATAAGCTCGTGCTCAAGATGCCCAAGGTAGGCAAGCTCATGCAGATCGTGGTGACCGCGCGTTTTGCCCGAACACTCAGCTCGCTTTATGTAAGCGGCATCCCCATGATCCAGGCGCTCAACATCGTGCGCAACACCGTGGGCAACAGCTACATCGAGTCGCAGTTCGACGACGTCATCACCGCGCTGGGCAACGGCGGCACGCTCAGCCAGTCGCTGAGCATCGTTGACGGCTTTGATCGCAAGCTCATCTCTACCATACGCATCGGGGAGGAGAGCGGGCGCTTGGAGTCGATGCTCGAATCCATTGCCGACCAGTACGACTACGACTCCGAGATGGCCACGCAACGCCTGGTTGCCTTGATGGAGCCCACCATGATCATCGTCATGGCGGCCGTGGTTGCCGTCGTTATCATCAGCGTGCTTTTGCCCATGTTCTCGATGTACGAATCCATTGGAGCCTGATTATGAGTGCCGTCAATTCGCTGTACTGCTCACCAACCCACTTCAAGCTGGTCGTGGGCTCGGCGGACAAAGATACCATCAAAGTGGAGAACTTTCTGGAGGTTGCACTGCCGCCAAACGCCACGATCAACGGCATCGTCACCGATGCAACCACCATGACGGACTTCTTTGATTCCGTTGCCAAGCAGTGGGGCATCGCCGCAGGCAAGGTCATGAACAACCCCCTGCTCAAGCAGCCATCGCAGCTGGTTGTGCACACCAACAGCATCCAGACCAAGATACTGGAGGTACCGCCCGTAAGCGACGAGCAGGTGCGCATCTTCATCAAGCGCGAGTTTGACCAGTATGCCGAGGGCGAGACGGACGACCTGTATGATTACACGATCCTCAACCCCTCGCTGCCCAGTGGCGGCATTGAGATACTGGCCACCAGCGTAGGGCGCTCGCTGCTTGCCCCCTACGTCACCGCACTCACGGGTGCCGGCTACAACCTTAAGGGCATCAACATCGGCGTCAACTGCCACATCAAGCTGGTGCGCTTTTTGCCGGAGCTCACGGGGCAGTCGTTTGTGCTGGTACATGCCGACGGTAAGGATCAGACCATCACCCTGTTTATCGGCGGTTTTTATCGCTTCAGCAATCGCTACCGTCTGATGAACAACCCCAACACCCCCGAATGGCTGGCCGAGATCGTCAACAACCTCAGCTCCATGCTGCAGTCCACCCGCGCGCAGCGCAAGCAGGCGGCTGTGGCCTATGCCTACGTCGCTGGTATGGCGGACGCGCAGATCGCGCAGATGATGACCGCCTCGCAGCAGTTGGGCGTACAGATCGTGAAACTCGACCTGCGGGAGGCCGTCAGGGCTCCCCGGCCGTTTGAAGGAGCAGCGCCGTTTGAGCCCGGCTCCTACCTGTTCAATCTGGGAAATCTGGTGAAGGTCCATGGCTAAAACAATCAAACAGAAGGATATCAACTTCCTACTTGTGCTCAACAATCGGGATAAGCCCGCTGCCAAGAGCAACTTCTTTTTGTTCTC